>NZ_JBHUYJ010000272.1:0-1007 GCF_042668715.1 Streptomyces sp. NPDC057271 | reverse complement strand
CTAGTGCCGCATCAGGCAACGTTCGCCCTGTCGACGACGGCGCGTAGGTGCCGGTCGTCGGCGTGGCGGTTTCGCCAGATGATGTAGCGGCGGATCATGCTGCCCTGTTCCTTGTGGTCGGCGTGGTCGGTGCCGTCGAGGGTGAAGTAGCGCAGGGCCGTGAACTGGGCCTCGATCCGGTTCAGCCAGGAGGAGTTCGTCGGCGTGTAGGCGATCTCAACGTTGTTCGCCGCCGCCCATGTGCCGACCCGTTGACATCTCTTCGTGGTCAGGTGCGGCGAGAAGTTGTCGCAGACGATCGCGATCCGCACCGTCGGAGGGTAGAGGGTGCGCAGGTAGCGGCAGAACTCCAGGAACTGGGTGCGCCGCTTGAGCGGTTTGATGTGGCCGTAGAGCTTGTCCTTGGCCAGGTCCAGGGCGGCGAACAGGTGCCGCACTCCGCCGTAGCGGTTGTAGGTCGCCCGACGCCGTCGGCGGGGCTCACGGTCGGGGTCCTTGTCCTTGCCGCCGCGCTCGGCCCACTGCCGGCCCGGGTGGGGCATCAGGTTGAGCGGCCCGAACTCGTCCATGCAGAAAATGACTTCGGGCTCGCCGTCCTCGGGTATGACCTCGCCGTCGGCGATCGCGTAGAGGTGCTCGACGCGGGCCTTCTTGGCCGCGTAGTCCGGATCGCGGGAGGTCTTCCAGGTCTTCAGGCGTTGAAAGGAGACGCCTTCCTCGCGGAGCAGGATGCGCAGGCCCTCGTGGCTGATGTCGTCGACCACCCCCTCGGCGACCAGGAAGTCCGCCAGCTTGGTCAGACTCCAGGTCGAGAACGGCAGGTCGTGCTCGGCCGGCTTGGACTTGGCGATCTTCTTGATCTCCCGGCGTTCCGGCAGTGTGAAGGTCTCGGGCCGTCCGCCCTTGTACTTCGGATACAGCGAGTCGAAGCCGTCCGTGTTGAAGTCGTG
Source organism: Streptomyces sp. NPDC057271 (assembly GCF_042668715.1). Taxonomy (NCBI): domain Bacteria; kingdom Bacillati; phylum Actinomycetota; class Actinomycetes; order Kitasatosporales; family Streptomycetaceae; genus Streptomyces; species Streptomyces sp. NPDC057271. Next base: position 57 of record NZ_JBHUYJ010000272.1, on the reverse strand, counting down.
GATCACGTCGCGGACCCGGTCCGCGCTGGTGAAGGTGACCTCGGCGATCCTCGCCAC
>NZ_JBHUYJ010000271.1:0-1034 GCF_042668715.1 Streptomyces sp. NPDC057271 | reverse complement strand
CGGACCGCGGTGACGGTGACGCCGCCCGCCCCCGTGACGGCCGGCGTCGAGGACTTCGCCAGACGGCTGGACAAGGCCCCGGCACCGGTGGCCGAGGCCCTGTGGAACGAGGCGGTCGCACGCCTCGTGGCGGACCGGCCCGAGACCACCACCGTCCTCACACTGTCCCCGGCCCAGCTGCGCACGCAGAACCCCGCCCTCTTCGCGGACGTCCTGAACACGGCCCGTGACCTCAACCCCCTTCAGACGCCCGAAGACCGCGCTCGGGTCCTCGCGGACTTCGCCCCCGCACCCGAACCCGTCACCGCACCCGAACCCGTCACCGCGCCCGAGCCCGTCACCGCCACCGAGCCCGAGTCCTTCGCCATCGACAGGACCCCCGAAAGCCTGCGCTCCCTCCAGGAGCTGTCCGGTGTCCTGGACACCGAAGCACTTCTGGCGTTCGAAGCGGGCCCCTACCGCGACCTCACACCCGGCCAGGTGCTTCAGGCACGACAGATCGTCGCCGAGACCATCCACTTCCCGACCCTCCTCGACACGACGGGCGACCCCGGCCGTCACGGACACCTCAAGGACTGGACCGTCGTCGCCGTGGCCCAGGCACTGACAAGCGCCGGCCAGCAGACAGCCACGGACATGGCCGAAGAAATCCGCCGGGACCGCGGCCTCCAGCGGCCCAAGGGCCTGCTCGGCGGCACCCGCCCCCAGGAGACCGAGCAGACACGGCAGACAGGCCAAAGCTCCACACAGGCGCAGGGCAGCACGTCACGAATGGAGGACGTGCGGCGGTACCTGTCCCCGGCGGCCTCCGCGGTGAACGCCATGACGCCGGCACAGCTCCTCACGGCCAGCTCCCAGATGCCGCGGGACCGCCACGGCGAACTGACAGCCAGAGCCTGGCAGCTACTGGCCGACTACTCGGCACCAGACGCCCAGCCTCTGAACGAGGAGCGGCGACAGCGCGTGGAGGTCCTCCAGTGCGTGTGGGCGGTACGCCATGCACTTCACCGTGCCGAACAGGACGAAGCCTTCGA
>NZ_JBHUYJ010000270.1:0-1041 GCF_042668715.1 Streptomyces sp. NPDC057271 | reverse complement strand
CCGCCTGACCCGCCTCGTGATGCACGACGGCCGCCCCTCCCACCCCGCCACGAAGGAGATCCACATGAACGACATCGACGACCTGCTTCACCGGCTCGCCAACACCCTGAACGCCCTCCGCGACCTCGGGTACGAGCCTGACCCCCGCAACGGCGTCCACATCGGCCCCGCACACGGGCCGAACGCGAACAGGCACGACTCCCGCGTGGTCTGGGACGAGGACGAGGGCCGTTGGACCGTCGCCGCCCGCTGATCCCCACACGCACGACGGCCGCCCCGGGGCTAACGGGGCGGCCTCCCACCACCGTACCGACCACCAGGAGCAGACCGTGACCGACCGCCCCGGCTTCACCGCTGACATCGCAGAGCGGACAGTACGCATCACCTGGCCCGACAACGAGCGCGGAGGAGCCACCCCGCCACCCGCCGACTGGCAGGACCAGGCGTGGGCGCAGAACCCCACGCTCTACGAGATCGACGAAGGATCGGTGTCGGGCTGCACCGTCCTGCGTTGGCGAGAGGATTCCCGCTCCGACGGGGAACTCCTGGCTGCGTCACTGGCCCTCGTCGACCCGGCCGCCCGTCAGGCCGCCGGACAGACCCCCACCACCGAGCAGCCCGTCGTCAACGCCGAGGAGCGACAGGGCCACCCCGCAGCCGAGCTGTACGTCCTGCTCCGCAAGGCCGGACAGGACCCGGACGCCGCACAGCAGCTGATCTACGCGCACGCCGCCATGGCGGTCCGACAGCACGAGGCGCTCAACGGCGACCGAGTGCCCGCCGTCGAGCAGCCGGCCGAAGCGCAACCCGCCGAAGCGCACCCGACTGACGTCACCTACGCCATCGAGAAGCGCGGCGACACCGACTGGCTTATGGCCAGCAGCCACTACGACGAGGCAGACCGCGAGAAGGCCCTCAGTCGCCTCGCGCGCCGTCGAGAGCAGTACCCCGACACCGAGTTCCGCCTCGTCCGCGAGACGACCACCTGGACCGTCGAGGAGACCCGCTGATGCCAACCCCCGCCGAAGAACTGCGCGCCGC
>NZ_JBHUYJ010000269.1:0-1047 GCF_042668715.1 Streptomyces sp. NPDC057271 | reverse complement strand
TGCCACCGAACGTCGCGGACCCGCATCTCTCTTTCGCGCTGGCGGTGGCCGAAGGCTCTCCGGTGGGGCAGTGGGCGGACTACATCTTGGCCAGGGCGGTGCACGACCGGCGGGCCGGCGTCCCCCTCGTATTGGCTGAGATCTTGAAGAGCCTCCGCATTGAGCACAAGTCGGGCCAATCCCGCTTCGTTGTAGGTGTCCTGGAGGCGACGGGAGTGCTCTCGCCCCATTCGATGCGTAAGGGTGCCACCTATGACCAGATGAGGAGGGCGGTCGGCCTGGTTGCCGGCAAGCTGAAAGCCAGCGAGCCGCTTGCTCTGTGGCACGTAGCGGGCACCGTGCTGGGTGCCAAGTCCCAGTCCGCAGGGTCGTGGCGGATTCTGGGTTGGGTCACCGGTGCCATGCTTCTTCATCCTCTGGCGGACGGTTCCCGTCAGAGGATGAAGGATGAGGTGGTGGAGCTGGGCCGGCAGGCCGAGGGCCGGGGTGAGGTGCCCGACGTGGAGGGCATCGCGAGGTCGGTTTTCGCGGTGGATGCGACGATCGGGGTGACGGAGCATCAGAAGTTCTTGGTCGCCGGCTGGCTGAGCGGAGAAGAGGGCCTATGGGACTCCGTCGCCGGCCTGGAGGTCACGCCCGGGCCGGTGGTTCCGGGCCCGGAGGTCACGCCCGGGCTCGACCGGTTCGCCGATGAGGTGGTGACGCACGCGCTGTCCCAACTCGCCCTTGGTCGTACGGCCGATATCTCCGGTATGGAGGGGGTGGCCGGGCAGAGCGAGAGGGAGATGTTCGGAGTTGGCGTGTTGGAGTGGATGGGGCTCGCTGGTCCTGGAGGGCGCATGCGCAGGGGCGCCACCGCCCAGGAGATGCAGAGCATCGTGGCTTCGGCTCGGCGTGACAAGGCGGAGAGCCGGCCTGTCGATGCCCGGCGCTACGAGAAGACAAAGGTAGTCGGGTCGGGGGAGTGGGCTCGTCGTGTGGCCCGGATCAAGGGGTGGCTGACGGCCGCCGGTGTGGTGGGCTCCCGGCCGGTGAACGGTTCCAGGC
>NZ_JBHUYJ010000268.1:0-1060 GCF_042668715.1 Streptomyces sp. NPDC057271 | reverse complement strand
CCGGCCCTGGCCACCGCGTCCGGGCCCAGCCGCTGCATCAGCTCGCCATAAGCACGCTCCAGCGTGGCGACATGAGCATCACGCGCCTGGGCGATCGCTCCGGCCGCCTCCGCATCACCCTTCGCCAGAGCCGTCTCATACCGCTCGGTGTACCGCCCTGCCTCCTCACGCGACATCCCCAGCCGCAGCGCCTTCGCCTCCGCCTCAGCGGCACGAACCGACCCCGGATCGGACGGGACATCGTCCGGCACCCCCGGCGCCTGGTCCAGCAGCGCCTCCAACTCCCCCTCCGGCAAAGGGCCGTACTCACCCTCCACGTCCTGGGGACGTTCCCCGTCGCGCAGCGCCTCCACCCGCGCCGCCAGCGCCTCATCGCCAAAACCCGCACCCACCGAAAACTCACCCGGATTGCGCAGAGTGCCCAGCTGAGGCCACAGCAGCTCGCGAAGCGCACCGCTCTCCACCATCGCCGGAGCATCCGCCACACCGTGCTCCCCCAAAAGCACGCCCAGCTTGATCTTCTGCGCCGGGGAAAGACTCTCCAGCACCTCCACGAGCTGGAGGTCCTTGACCGAGTCGGGCAGCTCCGGGAACGCCTCCATACTCGCCCTAAACGCCTCCAGAGCCACGCTGTCCAGCAAGTCCCGCCCCGCGGACAGCGGCTCCCCCTCCGGCACCGGCCGCAAATCACCCAACGCCTGATCCAGCCAGTCACCCTCCCCACCCCGGTCATTCCCGCTGCCGGCCCGCCCCCCCAGACCCTGCCCGCCCTCGCTCACGAAGCCGACCTCGGCGGACGTACCCTCCGCCAGACCCCCCTCCGGAACAACCGTGAACTCCGGCAGAGTGGACGCGCTTGCTGTGACGGTCAGGTCCTGCGGCCGTCCGCCCGCCCGGGACACCGGCGAGGTCACCTCGGGAGCGTTCGTGCTCGTGGCAGCCCCGACCCTGGCACCCTGCGCGTCACCGGCATTCTTCCCGCTGACGACCGTGTCGATGGACGGCGGCCTGCCCGCCGCACTCTGACCCGGCGCGGTGGACGAGGCGGGCCCAGTGGGCG
>NZ_JBHUYJ010000267.1:0-1061 GCF_042668715.1 Streptomyces sp. NPDC057271 | reverse complement strand
AGAGGTCGTTTTCTCCCAGTGTTTCATCCCGGAATCGACTGTTTGGTCTGCGGTGTCGGGTCGCGCCAGGAGATGGCGTTCTCGCTGGTGAGGCGGCGGGCCATGAGGTCGGTCATAGCAATGTGGATCATGGCTTCGGAGCGTTCAGGGAGTGTCTCGTAGTCGCGGGCGAGGCGGCGGTGGAGCATGAGCCAGCCGTAGGTCCGCTCGACCGCCCACCGCTTCGGGATCGGGGTGAATCCCCTGGTCCCGGGGGTGCGGGCGGTGATCTCCATGTCGATGCCGAGGGTGGCTGCGTGCTCGACGAGGTGCTGGCGGTAGCCGCCGTCGACCCACACCTTGCGGATGCCGGGGTGTTCGGCGGCGACCTGGTCCAAGAGCCGGGTGCCGGCCACCGAGTCCTGCACGCTCGCCGCAGTGACCAGCACCGCCATCAGGAGCCCGATCGTGTCGGTGACGATGCTCCGCTTCCTGCCCACGATCTTCTTGCCCGCGTCGATGCCCTGACTCGAGGCATGGACGCTGGTGGAAGTCTTGACGCTCTGTGCGTCGATCACGCAGGCCGACGGCTCGGCGTCCCGCCCTTCCTTCTGCCGCAACAGCTGCCGGAGCAGACCGTTGAGCTGGGCGAATACCCCTTCCTGCTGCCACTTGGCGAAGTAGCCGTAGACCGTGTTCCAGTTCGGGAAGTCGTGCGGGAGATAGCGCCACTGGACCCCGGTCCGGTCCACGTACAAGATCGCGTCCATGATGTCGCGCAGGTCGTGCTCGGGCGGCCGGCCGAAGTCCAGGGCCCTGCCCCGGCGCTCGAAACGCCAGGCCGCAAGGACCGGCTCGATCAACTCCCAGCGGGCATCGGACAGATCACTCGGATACGGGCGTCGCTTCGGCATGCTTCCGGCATACCGCCTGGGACCGAGTGCGCCCAGGCGCACAGCAACGACGAGGGAAGCACACGACCGCGAAGGCCGGACGTCCTGGGATGAGACAGACACACGTCGCATCCCGTCCCACCCGTCACCCCACCCGGCGCCCAGGCACCCACCACCTCTGCAACCTCA
>NZ_JBHUYJ010000266.1:0-1066 GCF_042668715.1 Streptomyces sp. NPDC057271 | reverse complement strand
TTCTGTTTAGATGTAGGCTTTCGGTATGGCGATGGGGCGGCCGAAGGCCGAGTTGGTGCTGACCGATGAGGAGCGGGCCGCGCTCGAGGGCTGGGTGCGGCGCCGTTCGACGCCTCAGGCGTGGGCCTTGCGCTGCCGAATCATCCTGGCCTGCGCCGAAGGCACGACGAACAAGGACGTTGCGGCCCTGGTGGGTTCCACGCCTCAGGCGGTAGGCCGCTGGCGGGCCCGTTTCGTGCAGTACCGGATCGCGGGCCTTGGGGACATGCCGCGTTCGGGCGGGCCCAGGACGGTGACGGACGAGCAGGTCGCCGCCTTGGTCACCAAGACGCTGGAGTCGACGCCGAAGGGGGCGACGCACTGGTCCACGCGGTCGATGGCCAAGGAGACGGGTCTGTCTCAGTCGACGGTGTCGCGTGTCTGGCGGGCGTTCGGCCTTCAGCCGCATCGGTCCGAGACGTTCAAGCTGTCGACGGATCCGTACTTCGTCGACAAGGTTCACGATGTCGTCGGCCTGTACCTGGATCCGCCGGAGCGGGCCCTTGTGTTCTGTGTCGACGAGAAGTCGCAGATCCAGGCCTTGGACCGGTCTCAGCCGGTGCTGCCGATGATGCCGGCGGTGCCCGAGCGGCGGACGGCGGATTACGTCCGGCACGGCACCACCACCCTCTTTGCCGCCCTCGAGGTCGCCACCGGCAAGGTGATCGGATCCCTGCACCGCCGCCACCGTGCCGAGGAGTTCAAGAAGTTCCTCGTCAAGCTCGACAAGGAAGTGCCCGCCGATCTCGAGGTCCACCTGGTGCTGGACAACTACGCCACCCACAAGACCCCGGACATCAAGAAGTGGCTGCTGGCACACCCCCGGTTCCACCTGCACTTCACGCCCACCGGATCGTCCTGGCTCAACCTGGTGGAGCGGTGGTTCGCCGAGCTGACCAACAAGCAGATACGGCGAGGCGTTCACAAGTCCGTCCAGGCCCTGGAGAAGGACATCCGCGACTGGATCGCCACGTGGAACAGCGACCCGAAACCTTACGTGTGGACCAAGACTGCGGACGAGATCCTT
>NZ_JBHUYJ010000265.1:0-1093 GCF_042668715.1 Streptomyces sp. NPDC057271 | reverse complement strand
GGCTCTGGCAAGATTTTCGTAGCCGGAGATCATCTCGCGAGTGCGGTCGACAGGCCCACACAGTGGGCAGCCTATGGCTGTGCTCCGCCCCTCAGCGGGGTCTCGTCGCGGCCTGAGCCCGTGACCCGTCTCAGGGTGTGAAGAGCGGCTCGTAGGTGTGGCCCTCCGGCGTGAAGATCAGAACGAATCCCTCTCCCGATTGGGTGGCGACCTCTCGCAAACGGGCCAAGGCATCTGCCTGGTTCGGAAGGCTGAGGCCAAGGGCTGCAGCTGCGCGGTCTCTCCGGGCCACGAGAACCGGCTGGTCCTCCAGATACTCGGCCTCGAGCTCGCGTCTCTCCTCGTCCGTGAAAGCCTGGCAGTCGCGCCACCACGGGACGACCAGTAGCAGCCGCACCAACTCGGGCAGGCCGATGGCAACCAGAGCCGCCCTTCCTTCGGAGTCGGCATAAAGGATGGGACGTTCCTCGCGGCCTTCACCGCAGAAGAAGTACGTACCGCCTGTACCGTCGCCGGCGAACCCCTCAAGCGCGGTGCCTGAGGCGAGGTGTACTTCCTCGACATGGTCGCCGCGGTCCAGGTCGAAGTCGCCCGGCCAAGCGAGAAAACGGGCAGCTTCTTCCTGCTCACGGACGGCAGCGATCAAAGACTCCATGGGCCGCAGCCTACGGCGTGCTGCTTGACAACCATCATCTCGGTGACGTGATCGGCCGGTCCGCATAGCGGCGGCGGAGGTGGGCGATCAGAACGACTCGGTGGCGGAGGAGCGGGACGCCGGCGCGGCCGGCCATCAGGCGTTTCTGCAGTTTGACGTCGGTGATGCGGCCTTCGTTGACGCCGGAGTTGTAGGGGGTGGTGATTCCCTGTGCGACGGCATGCCGGTCTTCGCGAAGGGCTCCGGCGAGGCCGGAGAGTGGGGCCAGGCCGCTGCCTGCAAGGCCGTCCAGCCAGTCCTGGAGGGGTGTCGCGTCGTGGTTGTCGAGCATGGTGGCGAACCGGCGGACCAGGTCGTGAGTCTGCCTGAGTTCAGGGCAGTGCTCCAGGAGCCGGGGCAGGCGGTCGTTGATGTGGAGGTTTCGTCGGTGCGGGTGGG
>NZ_JBHUYJ010000264.1:0-1122 GCF_042668715.1 Streptomyces sp. NPDC057271 | reverse complement strand
CACCCGCGCCGCCAGCGCCTCATCCCCCGCACCCGCACCCGCACCCGGCGGAAACTCGCCCGGATTGCGCAGGGTGTCCAGCGTGGGCCACAGCAGATCGCGCAGCGCACCGCTCTCCACCATCGCCGGACCATCCGCCAGACCGTGCTCCTCCAAAAGCACGCCCAGCTTGATCTTCTGCGCCGGGGAAAGACCCTCCAGCACCTCCACGAGCTGAAGGTCCCTGACCGAGTCGGGCAACTCCGGGAACGCCTCCATACTCGCCCTAAACGCCTCCGCGCTCGCCCGGAACGCCTCCAGAGCCGGGTTGCCCGGCGAGTCCGGCGTCGCGGACAGCGGCTCACCCTCCGGCACCGGCCGCAGATCACCCAGCGCCTGATCCAGCCAGTCACCCTCCCCGCCCGACTCGTTGCCGTCGCCGGCCCGCCCCCCCAGACCCTGTCCGCCGTCGCTCACCGAGCCGATCTCGGCGGTCATGCCCTCCGCCAGGCTCCCTTCCGCAACGACCGTGACCTCCGGCAGACCCGAACGGACACTGCCCTCACCGACCGTCCCGGAAGACACATCCCCGACCCCCTCAGGTGCGGATCGCGCAACCGTCTCGGGAGACTTCGCATCCCCCAACGGCACCTCGCCGAACCCCGAGTCCTGCCGTGCGGGCGAAGGACTCTCACCACCCGCGGGCAGATCCCCGACCCGGCCCGTGGAACCGGACTGCGGGCCCCCAGCCTCCTGAACAGGCACCCGAGGAAGAGGACGCTCCGGCAGGGGCTTCTCCGGAAGAGGACGCTCCGGCAGGGGCTTCTCCGGAAGAGGACGCTCCGGCAGGGGCTTCTCCGGAAGCGGACGCTCCGGCAGGGGCTTCTCCGGAAGCGGACGCTCCGGCAGGGGCTTCTCCGGAAGCGGACGCTCCGGCAGGGGCTTGTCCGGCACGGCCGGGACCTCGGTCGTGTCCGGATGGGTCGTCCGCATGACCTCCGCGACCAGCGTCTCCATCGTAAGGAAGTCATTGACCAGGAAGTCCTTGCCCGCCAGCGCCTGATCGACCAGCCCCCCCGGCTCGATCAGCTCCCTCGCGCCCAGCCCGAACTCCTCCAGACCGTTCTGACGCATCAGCGCCCC
>NZ_JBHUYJ010000263.1:0-1124 GCF_042668715.1 Streptomyces sp. NPDC057271 | reverse complement strand
CTCGCAGACGCCGAGTTCGCCACCACCACCGCCGGATACGCCGCGGCCCTGGCGTTCCTGGACGCCCACGGCCACGTGATCGCCATCGGCGTGGAGGGCACCGCCTCCTACGGTGCCGGATTCACCCGTGCCGCCCGCTCCCACGGACACCGCGTCGTCGAGGTGAACCGGCCCGACCGGGCCGAACGCCGCCGCATCGGCAAGTCGGACCCCATCGACGCCTACGCAGCAGCCCGCGCGGCCTTCTCCGGACGGGCCTCCAGCTCACCCAAGGACGACACCGTCGCCGGCATACGCGCCCTGCACAACGCCGCCCGCTCCGCGGTCAAGGCCCGCACCGCCGCCCTGAACCAGATCACCCACATCCTCTTCGCCGCACCCGAGAGCATCCGCGCCAAGTACGGACGGCTCACGGGAACAGACCGCACCGACGCTCTGGCCCGGCTGCGACCGGCCGGGGACACCGTGCACGTCGCGGTCCTTACCGCCCTGAAAAACCTCGCCCGACGCGTCAAAGAGCTGACCGCCGAGCACACAGCCCTGACCAGAGCCCTCGACAGCGAGGCCACCGCCTTGAACCCCGGCCTGCGGGCCGCCCACGGAGTCGGCCCCGACACCGCCGCCCAGCTGCTGATCACTGCCGGAGGCAACCCCGAGCGCATGCGGACCGAGGCGTCCTTCGCAGCCCTCTGCGGAGCCGCACCCGTCCCCGCCTCCAGTGGCAGAACCAACCGCCACCGTCTCTCACGAGGCGGGGACCGGGCAGCCAACGCCGCCCTCTACCGCATCGCCCTGGTCCGCATGTCCAGCGACCCCCGCACCCGCGAATACGTCGCCAGGCAGACCGCCGCCGGCCGGACGAAGAAAGAGATCATCCGGCTGCTGAAACGGGCCATCTCCCGGGAGATCTTCCGCTGCCTGACCACCGTGGTCACCGTCCCCGGCATCGCCGATCTGCGACCCCTGCGACAGGCCAAGAACATCACCCTCACGGCCGTCGCCCAGCACTTCGGAGTCTGGCCCACCGCCATCTCCAGGCTCGAAAGAGGACTCAGCAGGGACGACGACCTCACTCACGCCTACCGCAAGTGGCTCCAAGCCGCTTGACAGCAATAGGAGCATCA
>NZ_JBHUYJ010000262.1:0-1143 GCF_042668715.1 Streptomyces sp. NPDC057271 | reverse complement strand
GACTTCGACCTGTATCGCCTGTCCGAGGAGCACGACATGCTCCGGGAGACGGTCCGTGCGCTGGCGGAGGCGAAGATCACGCCGTTCGCGGCCGCGGTCGACGAGGAGGGCCGGTTCCCCCAGGAGGCGCTGGACGCGCTGGTCGCGGCCGATCTGCACGCGGTCCACGTGCCGGAGTCCTACGGCGGCGCCGGGGCGGACGCGCTGGCGACGGTGATCGTGATCGAGGAGGTCGCCCGGGCCTGCGGTTCGTCCTCGCTGATCCCCGCGGTCAACAAGCTCGGCTCGCTGCCGGTGATCCTGTCGGGTTCGCAGGAGCTGAAGCAGAAGTACCTCGGCCCGCTGGCCAAGGGCGACGCGATGTTCTCCTACGCCCTGTCGGAGCCGGACGCGGGCTCGGACGCGGCCGGGATGAAGACCCGCGCCGTGCGCGACGGCGACTTCTGGGTGCTCAACGGCGTGAAGCGGTGGATCACCAACGCCGGTGTCAGCGAGTACTACACGGTGATGGCCGTCACCGACCCCGACAAGCGCTCCAAGGGAATCTCCGCCTTCGTGGTGGAGAAGAGCGACGAGGGCGTCTCCTTCGGCGCCCCGGAGAAGAAGCTCGGCATCAAGGGCTCCCCGACCCGCGAGGTCTACCTCGACAACGTCCGCATCCCCGCCGACCGCATGATCGGCGCCGAGGGCACCGGCTTCGCCACCGCGATGAAGACCCTGGACCACACCCGGATCACCATCGCCGCCCAGGCCATCGGCATCGCCCAGGGCGCCCTCGACTACGCCAAGGGCTACGTCCAGGAACGCAAGCAGTTCGGCAAGCCGATCGCCGACTTCCAGGGCGTGCAGTTCATGCTCGCCGACATGGCCATGAAGCTGGAGGCCGCCCGCCAGCTCACCTACGCCGCCGCCGCCAGGTCCGAGCGCGTCGACGCCGACCTGACCTTCTTCGGCGCCGCCGCCAAGTGCTTCGCCTCCGACGTCGCCATGGAGGTCACCACCGACGCCGTCCAGCTCCTCGGCGGCTACGGCTACACCCGCGACTACCCCGTCGAGCGCATGATGCGCGACGCCAAGATCACCCAGATCTACGAAGGCACCAACCAGGTCCAGCGCATCGTCATGGCCCGCAACCTCCCGTAG
>NZ_JBHUYJ010000261.1:0-1160 GCF_042668715.1 Streptomyces sp. NPDC057271 | reverse complement strand
CAATGCCGGTGACTTAAATGTCCTGCGCTCGTTGGTTGTGGTGTGGCGAGGGTGGGGCAGGTCAGGGTGCCTGCGGGTGAGCGGTTGTCGGACCGGATTGCGATCGGGGTGCTGACGCGGGCGTTTCCGCCGCAACTGATCGATGAGGTGGTCGCGGAGACCGGGCGGGGCGAGCTGCGCAGCCGGCTGCTGCCGGCCCGGGTGGTCGTGTACTTCGTGCTGGCGATGTGTCTGTTCTTCGGGCAGCCGTATGAAGAAGTCGCGCGGCTGTTGGGTGACGGGCTGGGTGACGGGCGGCGGTCCTGGCGGGTGCCGACGACTGCGGCGATCGGGCGGGCGCGTCGGCGCCTGGGCGTGGAGCCGTTGAAGGTGTTGTTCGCGCGGGTGTGCCGTCCGGTGGCGGTGCCGCAGACGGCGGGTGCCTGGTATCGGCGGTGGCGCCTGGTGGCGGTGGACGGCACGACCTTGGACCTGGCGGACACGGCGGAGAACGCAGGCTTCTTCGGCCGCCCGGGCTCGGGGCGGGGAACGGGCGCGTTTCCGCAGGCCAGGCTCGTGGCGCTGGCCGAGTGCGGGACCCACGCGGTGTTCGGCGCGGCGGTCGGCCCGTTGTCGGTCAGTGAGCCGGTGCTGTCCCGGCAGCTGTTCGGCGAGCTGCGGGCGGGGATGCTGCTGCTGGCCGACCGGGGCTTTTACGGGTTCGAGTTGTGGCAGGCCGCCCGGGCAACGGGCGCGGACCTGCTGTGGCGGATGCGCAAGAGCACGGCTCTGCCCGTGGTGCAGGTCCTGGCCGATGGCTCCTACCTCAGCACGGTCCATGCCGAAAAGGACCGCAAGAGCCGCCGCAACCCGGTGGAGGTCCGCGTGATCGAGTACACCCTCGCCCGCACTGGCGACGCCACCGTCTACCGGCTGCTGACCACCCTGCTCGATCCTGAGCAGGCACCGGCCAAGGAACTGGCCGCGCTCTACGCCCAGCGGTGGGAGATCGAGACCACGCTGGACGAGATCAAGACCCACCAGCGCGGTCCGAAGCTCATCCTGCGTTCGAGATACCCGTGGGGCGTGGAGCAGGAGATCTACGGCTTCCTCCTGGTGCACCACGCCATCCGGCAGCTGATGCACCAGGCCGCCACCGGCCGGGGCCTTGATCCCGACCG
>NZ_JBHUYJ010000260.1:0-1167 GCF_042668715.1 Streptomyces sp. NPDC057271 | reverse complement strand
GGTTGCGCTGGCTGACAGCCGGAGAGTCGCACGGACCCGCGCTGGTCGCGACGCTGGAGGGTCTTCCCGCTGGTGTTCCGGTCACCACGGAGCTGGTGGCGGACCATCTCGCGCGGCGGCGTCTGGGCTATGGGCGTGGCGCGCGGATGAAGTTCGAGCGGGACGAGATCACGTTCCTGGGGGGTGTCCGGCACGGTCTGTCGCTGGGTTCCCCGGTCGCGGTGATGGTGGGGAACACGGAGTGGCCGAAGTGGGAGAAGGTGATGTCGGCCGATCCGGTGGACCCGGCCGAGCTGAGGGAGACGGGGCGTAACGCGCCGTTGACGCGGCCGCGTCCTGGTCACGCCGACCTGGCGGGCATGCAGAAGTACGGCTTCGACGAGGCCCGGCCGGTCCTGGAGCGCGCCAGCGCCCGTGAGACGGCCGCCCGCGTCGCCCTCGGTGCCGTCGCCCGCTCCTTCCTGAAGGAGGCGGCCGGGATCGAGATCGTCTCGCACGTGGTGGAGCTGGCCGCGGCGAAGGCTCCGTACGGTGTCTACCCGACCCCCGCCGACGTCGAGAAGCTCGACGCCGACCCGGTGCGCTGCCTGGACGCGGACGCGTCGAAGGCGATGGTCGCCGAGATCGACCAGGCCCACAAGGACGGCGACACGCTGGGCGGTGTGGTCGAGGTGCTGGCCTACGGCGTCCCGGTCGGCCTCGGGTCACACGTGCACTGGGACCGGCGGCTCGACGCGCGGCTCGCCGCCGCACTCATGGGCATCCAGGCCATCAAGGGCGTCGAGGTCGGCGACGGCTTCGAACTCGCCCGCGTGCCCGGTTCCCAGGCCCACGACGAGATCGTGCGCACCGAGGACGGCATCAAGCGCACCTCCGGCCGCTCCGGAGGCACCGAGGGTGGTCTGACCACGGGTGAGCTGCTGCGTGTGCGCGCCGCGATGAAGCCCATCGCGACCGTCCCGCGCGCGCTCGCCACCGTCGACGTCGCGACGGGCGAGGCCACCCAGGCCCACCACCAGCGCTCCGACGTCTGCGCCGTGCCGGCCGCGGGGATCGTGGCCGAGGCGATGGTCGCGCTGGTCCTGGCGGACGCGGTCGTGGAGAAGTTCGGCGGCGACAGCGTGCCGGAGACCCGCCGTAACGTGCGGTCCTACCTCGACAACCTCC
>NZ_JBHUYJ010000259.1:0-1231 GCF_042668715.1 Streptomyces sp. NPDC057271 | reverse complement strand
GGCTCTGGCAAGATTTTCGTAGCCGGAGATCATCTCGGTGACACGGTCAGCCGGTCCGCAACGCGGGCAGCCTGTGGCTGTGCTCTGTTGAACTGGCTTCACTGCTACCGCAGTTAGCTGATGTGCTGGTCGTCTCGGTTGATGTCTCTGATACTGGTGTGGTGGTTCGCGCCCGTACGAGGTCCGGTGTTCCCGCGGCATGTACGGGATGCGGCTGGCTCAGCGAGTGGTGCCATAGCCGCTATGTACGGCGCCTGGCCGACGTCTGTCTCGGGGGCCGACCTGTGCGCATCGACTTGTCCGTACGCCGTCTGTACCGCGAAAACGCAGTGTGCCCGAAGGTGACCTTCGCCGAACAGACAGCGGGGCTGGCCGTGCGCTACCAACGGCGGACGCCGCAGTTGCAGCGCCTGGTGGAGGACGTCGGTGTGGTGCTGGCGGGCCGGGGCGGTGCCCGGATGCTGCGGATCTTGAACATCAGGCTCTCGCGGTGCACCGTCCTGTCCCAGCTGATGCGGGTACCTCTTCCGCCGCTGGTGACGCCCCGGGTGCTGGGGGTGGACGACTTCGCGCTCTACGGCGACACCTACGGCACCCTCCTGGTCGACGCCACCACCCGGCTCCCGCTCACTCTCTGGGAAGGCCGCGATGCCGACCAGCTCAGCCGGTGGCTCCGCGAGCACCCCGGTGTCGAGGTCGCCTGCCGCGACGGGTCCCTCACCTACCAGCAGGGCATCGCGGGCGGAGCTCCCGATGCGGTGCAGGTCAGCGACCGCTTCCACCTCTGGCAGGGCCTCTCCCGCCGTGTCCAGGACATCGCCTCCGCCCACCGCGGTTGCCTGCTCGCGGCACTGCCCCCGGCCGACGAGAGCGATTCCGCACCGGCCGAGGTTGCCGGGAACACCGCGAAGGACACCCGGGCCGCACGCCACGCCCGCAGACTGTTCGAGGCCGTTCAGGCCCTGACCCGCACCGGCCGGAGCCACAGCTCCGTGGCCCGCGAGCTCGGCCTGGACCGCCGCACGGTCGGCAAATACGCCCGGGCCCGGACCTGGCAGGAGGTGATGCGTCGCCCGCCCCGCAAGCCCTCCACCCTGGACCCCTACCTCGACTACCTGCAGCAACGCTGGGACGAGGGACAGCACAGCGCGAAGATCCTGCACGAGGAGCTCCAGACCAAGGGCTACCTCGGCCATTACCAGCGCGTGAAGATGGCCGTCGCACCTCTCAG
>NZ_JBHUYJ010000258.1:0-1247 GCF_042668715.1 Streptomyces sp. NPDC057271 | reverse complement strand
CCAGCCCCCGGGCCTTGTCGATCAACGCCTGCCTGGAACCGTTCACCGGCCGGGAGCCCACCACACCGGCGGCCGTCAGCCACCCCTTGATCCGGTCCACACGACGAGCCCACTCCCCCGACCCGACTACCTTTGTCGTCTCGTAGCGCCGGGCATCGACAGGCCGGCCCGCCGCCTTGTCACGCTGAGCCGACGCGACGATGCCCTGCATCTCCCGGAAGTTGGCGCCCCTGCGCATGTGCCCTCCAGGACCAGCGAGCCCCATCCACTCCAGCACGCCAACTCCGAACCACTCCCTCTCGCCCTGCCTGACCACGCCCTCCATACCGGAGATATCGACCGCACGGCCAAGGGCGAGTTGGGACAGCGCGTAAGTCACCACGTCATCGGCGAACCGGTCGAGCTCGGTGACAGGTCCGGGCGTGACCTCCTGGCCCGGATCCACCGGTCCGGGCGTGACCTCCGTGCCGGCGACGGGCTCCCACGAGACTTCTTCTCCGCTCAGCCAGCCGGCGACCAGGAACTTCTGATGCTCCGTCACCTCGGCCGTCGCGGCCACTGCGAAGACGGACCGTGCGAACCCCTCCACATCGGGCACCTGACCGCGGCGCTGGGCCTGCCGGCCCAGTTCCACCACCTGATTCTTCATCTGATGACGGGCACCGTCCGGCCGAGGATGAAGAAGCATGGCACCGGTGGCCCAGCCCAGAAGCCGCCATGCCCCTGCGGACGGGGACAAGGCACCCACGACGGCGCCCGCTACCTCCGGCAGAGCAAGCGGCTCGCTGGCTTTCAGCTTGCCGGCAACCAGGCCGACCGCCCTCCGCATCTGGTCATAGGTGGCACCCTCACGCATCGGATAGGGCGCGAGCACTCCCGTCGCCTCCAGGACACCGATAACGAAGCGACCCCGGTTCGAAGTAGGGCTAATGCGGAAGCTCCTCAAGAACTCAGTCACTACGTGGGGGACGCCGTTCCTCCGGTCGTGCACCGTCCTGGCCACGATGTAGTCCGCCCACTGCCCCACCGGAGAGCCTTCGGCCACCGCATCCGCCAAAGAGAGGCGCGGGTCCGCGAAGTTCGGCGGAACGGGAACCACCGACTCCGGCACCACGACACTCTCGGACCGCGGCACAGAGACCGGGACCGCCCCCGCCTCCGCCTCCGCCTCCGCAAGCTGATCCAGGTTCAGCTCGCCCGTACCCTCAGGCAACTCCACGTCCGGGACGATGACAACCGGATCCGAC
>NZ_JBHUYJ010000257.1:0-1259 GCF_042668715.1 Streptomyces sp. NPDC057271 | reverse complement strand
CTAGTACTCCAGCTGTAGATCGCGATCTTGCTGGTCGGGGCGGGTCCGGGCACGGGTGCGGCCACCGGTGATCATCGGTGTGTGAAGACAGAAGATCAGACGGTGGCCGCAGGTCACAGCATAGATCCTGGCCGCTGGCAGGAGACGTTCGAGGTCCTGATGGGCCGGATCGCGGGACGGTTCGTGCGGGTGGAACCCCGGCGCCGGGCACGGCGGTTGGTGCTCGGGCTGCTGTCGGATCTGCCGCGCAAGAACTGCTGGACGCTCGCCGAACATGCCGGGGACGCGAGCCCGTACGGTCTGCAGCACCTGCTGTCGAGGGCCAGGTGGGACGCCGACACGGTACGCGACGACATCCGCGGCTTCGTCGTCGAACATCTGCACCACCAGGACGCGGTGCTGGTCGTGGACGAGACCGGTGACCTGAAGAAGGGCACGCACACGGTTGGCGTGCAGCGCCAGTACACCGGCACCGCCGGACGCATCGAGAACAGCCAGGTCGCCGTCTACCTCACCTATGCCACCCCGCTCGGGCACGCGGCGATCGACCGGGAGCTGTATGTCCCGCGTTCCTGGACCGAGGATGCGGCCCGCTGCCGGGCCGCCGGGATACCCGACGCCGTCGACTTCACCACGAAACCCGCCCTCGCCGCACGCATGATCGGCCGCACTCTGGATGCCGGCGTCCGTGCGTCCTGGGTGGCCGGCGACGAGGTCTACGGAGGCAACCCGCACCTGCGAGGCGAACTGGAGAAACGACAGGTCGGCTACGTACTCGCCGTCGCCTGCGACCACCGGATCACCACCCGCGCGGGCACGTTCCGCGCAGACGCCCTGGTCAAGAAGCTGCCCGCACGGGCCTGGCAGAAGCTCTCCGCCGGGGCCGGAGCCAAGGGGCACCGCTTCTACGACTGGGCCCTGGCCGGCATCGTCGACGACCGGCCCGGTCACCACCTGCTCCTCGTCCGCCGCAACCGGCGCACCCGGGAACTCGCCTTCTACCGCTGCTACTCAGCCGCCCCGGTGCCGCTGTCCACTCTGGTGCGGGTCGCGGGACGCAGATGGACGGTCGAGGAGACCTTCCAGTCCGGCAAGGGCCTGGCCGGACTGGACGAACACCAGGTCAGGCGCTGGGTGTCCTGGCACCGCTGGGTCACCCTCGCGATGCTCGCCCACGCCTTCCTGACCGTCGTCCGCGCCGACGAACACGCCCGCCACCCGAAGCCGGACGGGCTCATACCGCTGACCTGCAACGAGAT
>NZ_JBHUYJ010000256.1:0-1299 GCF_042668715.1 Streptomyces sp. NPDC057271 | reverse complement strand
GAGGGGGTCACCGGTCTGGGACATGTGCTGCTCGACGAGCTGTTGTGAGGTGAGCAGGGCGTCGAGGGTGTGGGCGATGGGCAGTTCGTCGCGGGTGAGGATGCGCAGGCCCGCGTCGGTGATCCAGCGGCGCAGGGTGCGGCGGGCGGTGTGGTGGTGGGCGGTGGCGAAGATCTGGGGAAGGAGGGCGTCAAGATCGGCCCCGCCGAGGCGGGCGGCCTGGGCGGTGGCCAGGCGCAGGGCCTCTGCTTTGAGCAGGGTGCGTCCGGGATCGGTGAGCTCTCCGGTCTCCTCGCGCACCGTGAGGGTGCCCTCGGTCCGGGTGAGTGTTTCCAGGGAGGCGTCGGGGGCGGTGGGAGAGATGTCTCCCAGGGTGGTGTCGCGGATGTGGCCGCTGTAGCCGGAGTACTCCAGCATGTCCAGGGCCCGCAGGATGTCACCCGTGCTGGGGTTGTCGCGGCCGGCGAGGATCGCGGCGATCAGTCTGGCATTCACGCTGCCGTAGTGCAGGACGTGGGTGTCGGCCGTGATCTTCGCCATCCGCAGGCGGTCCACAGACGTCACGGGCTCGTCGTCGTCGACGCCGTCCAGATCACGTGCCCCGGTCTGAGGTGAGGCATCGTGCGGGATGCCGGCCATGTCCAGGTACTGCTCGACGAAGGCCACCGCCCGCTCACCGGCGTGCCCGAACAGCACCGTCGCGATCTTGTCCACCTGGGCCTTCGACTCGCTCACGGCCTGCTGGTATCCCAGCTTCACCGCCCAGCCGCCCAGGACCGTCACCGCACGCGCCGTCAGCCGCCCCCCGTCCCACACCGGCACTCCCGCCCGCCGTGTCAGTTCATCCGCCACGGAGCCCGACCGCTCACCCTCGTTCTCGCCGGGCGGCCGATCCCGTACACCAAGCGCCGTGGGCACTTCCCGGTAGATGCCGTGGAGTTTGGTGAGGCCGCCGAGGATCTGAGCCCTGGCCGGCGGCTGGTGAGGCCTGAGCCACTTGCCCAACTGCTCGACAGGCACCGCCAGTCCGCCCGGGGTCAGCGACAGCAGCAACAGCAGCTCGTTCCGCTCCCGCGGCGCAGTTTCCCCCGGCTCCGCCCGCAAGACCCGGTCCAGATGTTCCACCAGCACCGGATACTCATGGACTTGCTGCCCCCAGCTCTCCAGCAGCTCCGCGCGCCGCCGCCGCACCTCCTGCCCCGTCCGCCCGGCGAACCACCGGTGCGCCTCGGCATCCGCCGCCTGCTCAAGCACACGCAGTCCCGCGACGGTCAGCTCCTGCGCCAACGACACCGCCGA
>NZ_JBHUYJ010000255.1:0-1326 GCF_042668715.1 Streptomyces sp. NPDC057271 | reverse complement strand
CCACGCCCTCGCGGTCGCCCGCGCCATCCTCGGAGAGGACCAGACATGATCCAGCCCACGCCCGCCGAGCACTGTGGCCACCAGCCCGATCCCGTCCTCGGCCGCGCAACTGAATGCGGCCTCCGCCCAGGCCACTCTGGCAGCCACGCCGACGAGACCGGCATGCGCTGGTGGATGCGCACCGAGCAGGCCGCGAAGCCCACACCTGCTGCCGAGCAGCTGCTCAACCTCGCCGACCGCGCCGAACGCCACCAGCTCACCGGAGACGAAGCCGCGAGGCTCCGCGAAGGCATCGGCGCCATGCAGGCCGACCTCGACCGGTACGAGGAAGTCCAGGGCGAGATGAACGAGCGAGCCATCGATCTCACCCGTCGCGCCGAGCAGTTGGACGACCTCGGCGACCAACACCGCCGGCTTGATATCGAGCTGCGGCACTGGAAGACCGTCATCGTTCCGGAGCTGGCTGCTGAGCGGGACCAGGCTCAGGCCGCACTCGCCGCGCTCCACGAAGGCGAGAAACCCCACGGCGACGAGCACACCGTCCCCACACCCGCACAGTGGATTTGGCACTGGAACCGCGCCACCCCGGCCAAGCGCCTGGAGGTCGCCGCCGATCTGATGAGCGCCTCCGAGCGCGCCCACCGATGCCTCATGGGCAACCACGAGAACCAGCTTGGCGAGCTACGGGAGCGCAACGCCAAGCTCCTCCAGACCGTCCACGAGCGGGACATGGCCCTGCTCGGATGGCAGGAGCAGCTCCGGAAGTCGCGGAGTATGACCGCCGCGCACTGGGCCACCATCGAACGCGTCCGCGCCTACGCCGATGACCTCGACCGCGCCGGTTGGACCCAGGCCGCGATCGCCCGCCGTGTTCGCGCCGCCCTCGACGAGCACCAGGAGCAGCCGTGACCGACCTCACCGCCTTCACCCCAGGCCCCTGCTGCGACTACCCCAACCAAGACCAGACCGACGACGGCGAAACCATCTACCTAGTCACCTGCGACTGCATCTGCCACGACACACCAGACGAGCACCAGGAGCAGCCGTGAACGTCACCCGCGTACACACCCAGCGCGGCAGCCACATCGAACCGCCCCTCGACCCCAACTGGGACAATCTCACGAAGCTCCGATGGCACGCTGCTGTCGTCGCCCATGAGACCGGCCTCACCGTCGAGGTAGAACCCCAGCCAGAGGCCAGCGACTACAGCGTCACCATCGTCGGCAGCAGCAGCGCTGCGGCTTACACCTACCGTGAGGCGTGGGTTTACCTCTCCGGCATTGGCGTCGGACATGGAGCCGCCCTCGACGAGCACCAGGAGCAGCC
>NZ_JBHUYJ010000254.1:0-1328 GCF_042668715.1 Streptomyces sp. NPDC057271 | reverse complement strand
GAGAAGCTCCTATAGATCGTCAAGTGGTCTGTGGGAGCTTTCGGGCGGTGTGGATCACGTGGGGTAGGTGGCGGTAGATCTCGCGGGCGACGAACCGTTTCAGGCAACGCATGATGTCCTTCTTGACCATGCCCTCTGCGGTGCGTCGGACGACGTACTCCTGGGTGCGCTGGTCGCATTTCATGCGGACCAGGACGATGGTGTGCAAGGCGTTGTTGGCTGCGCGGTCGCCGCCCCGATTGAGGCGGTGGCGGTTGGTCCGGCCGGAGCTCGCGGGGACGGGGGCCGCTCCGCAGAGGTGTGCGAAGGCTGCTTCGGAGCGGAGCCGGTCCGGATTGTCACCCGCGCTCGTCAGTAGCTGGCCGGCAGTTTCAGGTCCGACCCCGGGCAGCGCGACGAGCCGGGGTGCGGCCTGGGTGACCAGCGGTCCGATCTCTTTGTCCGCATCCTTGATCTCCTCGTCAAGCACTTGGTGGCGGCGGGCGAGCCGCCGGAGTGCTGTCCTGACCGCACAGGTGGGGCCGGCGAGATCGCCGGTGGGACGGGAACGGGCGAGTGTGTCGATCAACTCGCGTGCGGACAAGCCGCGCAGTTTGTCGCGTACTTCGGAAGGGGCGGTGACGATGAGGGTGCGGATCTGGTTGATGGTCTGGGTGCGGGCCTTGACCGCGCTCTTGCGGGTCACGCGCAGGACCCGGATCGCTTCCACGATCCCGTCGCGGCTCTTGGGAGTTCCCGTGGCCCGGCCGGACAGGACCGCGGTCGCGGCCGCGTAGGCGTCGATGGGATCGGACTTGCCGTTGGTGCGGCGGGCCTTGCGGTCGGGCCGGTCCACCTCCACCACTGTGACGCCGTGAGCGGTCAGAAAGCGGGCGAGTTCGGCGCCGTAGGCGCCGGTGCCCTCCATGCCGAGGGCGAGTACCTCGCCATGTGAGCGTAGCCAGTCCAGCAGCCGCCGGTACCCGTCCGGGGTGGTCTCGAACGCTTCGGTCGCAAGGTGCCGGCCGATACTGTCGATGACCGCCGCCTGGTGGAGGTCGGTGTGGGTGTCGACGCCCCCGATCACCGCTATCTCATCTGCTGTCATGCTGGGTTGTGCTGCCTTTCCGACTGCCGAGTACGGGAGGGCACGAGCCGGTCGGGCAGACGGACAAGACAGTGATGGGACCTCTAGCCAGGCTCCTATGAAGTCACAAAAGCCCGGCCGGCCACGCGCCAGACGGCACCGCCCGGTCGGCCGACAATTCTCATCAAGGACAGCCTGAGCGTCAGTCGTTTGGAGAGTCAGGCCGTCGGACGGTGCCAGCATCCATCCTCACTGTCGTTTG
>NZ_JBHUYJ010000253.1:0-1350 GCF_042668715.1 Streptomyces sp. NPDC057271 | reverse complement strand
GCCACCCCAACACCGCCTCGGCGTAGCTGAGTTCACTCCAGTGAAGTGGAGACAGCTGCTGCTTTTCCGCATGCCACCGAACCAGGGAGCCCTGAAGCGTCGCATTGCTGCCCCCGACACCGAAATGCTGGCCTTCTGCGACTCCGTCCTTCGCGAACACGCCGCTCGGCACGGCTGGAGCAAGAAGCTCACCAACGAGGTAAAACGCTCCCTGAAACTCCTGCACGCCCTTCAGGACACCCCGGGAGCGAAGATCCACGCCAGTGACGTCCTCGAACTGCCGCGGATCGGCGGCACCGCGCTGTCGACCCTGGAGATCCTGGCTGCGGCCGACCTGCTCATCGACGACCGCACGCTGGCCGTACGCCACTACTTCGCCAAGCACACCGCCGAGCTGCCGCAGACGATGGTGACCCAGCTTCAGACGTGGCTCGACGTCATGATCGAAGGCAGTCGGCAAGCCCCGCGCAGGCGGGCCCGGCACCCTCAGACCGCCCACCTGCACATTCTCGGCATGAGCCCCATCCTGCAAACGTGGGCGGAAACGGGGCGCCAGTCCCTGGCAGAGGTCAGCCGCAAGGACTTCGTCGCCGCCCTCCCGACCAGAGGGGCGCAGCGCAACTTCGCCGAGCAAGGATTCCGCTCGCTGTTCAAGGTCCTCAAGGCCCGAAAAATCATCTTTACCGACCCGACGCGTGGGCTCCCCATCACGCCCGTCAACGCCACGGTCCCCCTCCCGCTGGACAGCGATGCCATCCGCCGGGCACTCAACTCGCCTGACCCCGCCGTTGCCCTGGCCGTCGCGCTCGTCGCCTTCCATGCGGTGACAAGCCCACAGCTGGCGGCGATGCAACTGACCGATATCCGGGACGGCCGCCTCGCCCTGCAGGACCGAACGATCCCGCTGGCCGGCCCCGTCCTGGCCCGCTTGTCCGCCTACCTCGACCACCGGTCGAAGACCTGGCCCGCGACGTTGAACGCCCACCTCTTCGTCAACCGAAAGACCGCACCACGAACCACACCAGTCAGCCGCAACTTCCCATGGATCGCGGCACAGCTGAAACCGCAAGCTCTGCGCGAGGACCGCATTCTGCAGGAGATCCACGCCACCGGCGGGGACGTCCGACGCATCTGCGACCTGTTCGGACTCTCGATCACCGCCGCACTCCGCTACGCGAACACTCTCGAGCACCCCGACCTGGCCCACGGCCCCATCGACAACTCGGTGGCCCCCAGCGCTGATCATTGAGACCTTAGTGGACGTTAAGTCCGATCTTCCCTGGTTCGTGGTCGCTCGATCGTGGTACTGATGGCTGCGCGGGCCATGTAATGGGCATGTCCATGTTGAGA
>NZ_JBHUYJ010000252.1:0-1360 GCF_042668715.1 Streptomyces sp. NPDC057271 | reverse complement strand
GGCCGGACGTCCTGGGATGAGACAGACACACGTCGCATCCCGTCCCACCCGTCACCCCACCCGGCGCCCAGGCACCCACCACCTCTGCAACCTCAGCAGCACCACAATCACGCACCCCGAATATCTACCGATACGCAGACAACCCAGGTGAAAACGACCTCTGAGAGGGCGTTTAGGTAAGTTCACTCCGTAATGGTGCTTTCGTCGCTGCCCTTGATTGCTCTGCTTTGAGTGATAAGCGCATCTTGCATCCTCTCCTCGAGTGGGAGCGGCTGCCCGTTTCGCTCGCTTCCGCTGCTGGAAGTCCGTCTGATTTGAAGATGCGACAGAACCTCCCGATAGCCGACGGAACGGCACCTTCCGGCCTTTCCGTGGGAACGCTACGGCGTGAGCCAGTTGAAGCCGTACCCCAGCGACCTGTCCGACGCCCGGTGGGCCTTGATCGAACCGACCCTGATGGCCTGGCGGAAAGCGCGACTCGACCGCAGGCCCACCGGACAGCCGGCGAAAGTCGACCTCCGCGACGTGTTCAACGCGATTCTCTACGTGAACCGCACCGGAATACCCTGGAAGTACCTCCCGCACGACTTCCCGAGCCACGCCACCGTCTACTTCTACTACGCCGCCTGGCGCGACGAGGGAATCTTCGCCCAGCTCAATTACGACCTCACCGCCCTGGCCCGCGTGAAGGAAGGTCGCAAGCCCGAACCGACGGGCTCCGTCATCGACACCCAGAGCGTGAAGACCTCCACCAACGTGCCCGTGACCAGCCAGGGAACCGACGCCGCGAAGAAGATCGTGGGCCGGAAGCGGGGCATCCTGACCGACACGATCGGCCTCATCCTCGCCGTGACCGTCGCTGGCGCCGGCCTCTCCGAGAACGCCCTGGGAATACGCCTCCTCGACCAAGCCAAGAAGACGTACCCAACTATCGCCAAGAGCTGGGTAGACACCGGCTTCAAGAAGGCCGTCGTCGAGCACGGCGCGCAGCTCGGAATCGACGTCGAAGTCGTCAACAGGGACCCCGGAGTTCGCGGCTTTCACGTCGTGAAAAGACGCTGGGTAGTGGAGCGGAGCATCGGGTGGATCATGATGCACCGCCGCCTCGCCCGCGACTACGAGACCCTCACCACCAGCTCCGAGGCGATGATCCACGTCGCCTCGATCGACAACCTTGCCAAGCGTATAACGGACGAGACCACACCAACCTGGCGAGGGACCCACTAGGGCTTAAGTGGCAATTCGGCTATATCAAACGCGCTCTGAGAGGTCGTTTTCACCTGGGTTGTCTGCGTATCGGTAGATATTCGGGGTGCGTGATTGTGGTGCTGATGAGGTTGCAGAGGTGGTGGGTGCCTGG
>NZ_JBHUYJ010000251.1:0-1380 GCF_042668715.1 Streptomyces sp. NPDC057271 | reverse complement strand
GGCGGGCGACTGCTTGGCGTCGGCGGCGCCAGTTCGACCAGCTCAGCGCGTGGTGTCGCCCTCGGTGTCCGCTCAGGTGCGGGGGCCGGGCACCACAAGCTGCCAGGAGTCGCCGAACCTCCGCCACTGTGAGCCCGACGGCCCCGGATGTCTCACCGGTTGCGCCCCCTTTTCCCAGGACTGGTGTGCCGTGGCGGCCAGGAAAGCGTGCGCGAGCATGGCCAGAGTGATGTGCCGATACCAGCCCACGTAGCGGCGGACCTCGTACTGGTCCAGGCCGCACTCGTTCTTCGCGGCCTGGAAGCACTCCTCGATCGCCCAGCGCGCGCCGGCGACCCGCACCAGCTCCTGGACCGTGGTCTGAAGGGGTGCGTAGGCGAGGTAGTAGGCGATCTCGTCGGGCTTGCTGATGCTGCGGCGGGCCAGTGCCCATCGCATCCGGTGGGGGACCTCGCCCTGGTAGTCGAATTCAGCGACGGCCGGCAGCCGCACTGCCGCCCAGTGGTAGACGCGGGGCCCCTTCGCGCCGTCGCCGCACGAGATCTTCTCCCATGCCTCATTGGGGGCCTGCGCGAACAGACCCTCGATCCGTGAACAACCCACGCTGAATTGGGATTTGGGGACGGCCAGCACGTAGCCGACGCCCGACTGTTCCAGCAGCCGGCGGAATCGGTTGTCCTGGCCGTAGGCGGAATCCGCGGTGACCCAGGCGATGGGCAGCGGTGAGGCGAGGGCCCGCAGCACCATGTGCCGGGCCAGTTCGCCCTTGGTGGCGAACTCCCGCTCGTCGGGGATCCTTGCGGTGCGGCAGCGTTCCCGGTCCTCGGTCCAGGACTTGGGGAGGTAGAGCTCGCGGTCGACCAGGGCCCGGCCGCGGGCGGAGGCGTAGGCGGCGAAGACACCGATCTGGCAGTTCTCGGTCCGGCCGGCGGTGCCGGAGTACTGGCGCTGGACCCCGGCGGAGGTGGTGCCCTTCTTGATGAACCCGGTGTCGTCGATGATCAGCACGCCGTCGTTCTCGCCGAGCTTGTCGGCGACGTATTGCTGCAGGTCGTCGCGGATGTCATCGGGCTCCCACTTCGATCCGGCGAGGAGGTGCTGCAGGCCGTCGGGCGTGCGGTGGCCGGCCTGTTCGGCCAGCTGCCAGCTGTTCTTTCGTGCTACCGGTGCGAGCAGCCCGCGTACGTAGTCACGCATGCGGCGGCGGAGCTCGACTCGGCCGAAGCGGTGCCCGATGGTCAGGAAGAGATCGTCCAGTTCGAGGTCCCACCGCGCGGCGGCATACTCAGTGATCACCCTCGGAGGCTGCCCCGCCGCTGTCACTACCTGCGGCGTTGTCGCACGATCGAGGGGCGGTTTCCCTGAGACCGCCCCCGCACG
>NZ_JBHUYJ010000250.1:0-1381 GCF_042668715.1 Streptomyces sp. NPDC057271 | reverse complement strand
GGGTCTGTCAATCGAACGGTGTAACGCGGGTGGTTGGGGTTACTGACGAGCTGCGGAGAGCCGGCCGTCGAAGGTGATGTCGAAGGCGTTCAGAGCGGTCTTCCAGCGCAGGGTCCAGCGGGCCTGCCCCTTGCCGGTCGGGTCGAGCGACATGATCGCCATGTAGACGCACTTCAACGCGGCCTGCTCGTTCGGGAAATGCCCGCGGGCCTTGACCGCCCGCCGGATCCTGGCGTTCACCGACTCGATCGCGTTGGTCGTGCAGACGATGCGGCGGATCTCGGTGTCGAACCGCAGGAACGGGGTGAACTCCTCCCAAGCGTTCTCCCAGAGCCTGATGATCGCCGGATACTTCCGGCCCCACGTGTCAGCGAACTCGGCGAACCGTTCGAGCGCGGCCTCTTCGGTCGCGGCGGTGTAGACAGGCCTGAGGAGTTTGGCGATCTTGTCCCAGTCCTGGCGGGCGGCATAGCGGAAGGAGTTCCGCAGCAGGTGGACCACGCAGGTCTGCACGATCGTCTTCGGCCAGACGGTCTCGACCGCGTCGGGCAGGCCCTTCAGCCCGTCGCAGACCAGCATGAGGACGTCGTTCACGCCGCGGTTCTTGATCTCGGTGAGGATGTGCATCCAGTGTTTGGCGCCCTCGCCGCCGTCCCCGGCCCACAGCCCCAGGATCTCGCGCCGGCCCTCGACGGTGACGGCCAGGGCGACATAGATCGGCCGGTTGGCGACGGCGCCGTCGCGGATCTTCACGTGGATCGCGTCGATGAACACTACCGGATAGACCGGGTCGAGGGGCCGGTTCTGCCATTCGGCCATGCCCTCGAGGACCTTGTCGGTGATCGTGGAGATCGTCTGGCGCGAGACATCGGCGCCATAGACTTCGGCCAGGTGGGCCTGGACCTCGCCGGTGGTCAGGCCCTTCGCGGACAGCGAGATGACCATCTCGTCCACGCCGGTCAGACGCTTCTGCCGCTTCTTGACGATCTTCGGCTCGAACGATCCGTCGCGGTCACGCGGCACGGTTATCTCCACCGGGCCGACGTCGGTGAGCACGGTCTTCGCACGGGTGCCGTTGCGGGAGTTGCCGCCGTTCTTCCCGGCCGGATCGTGCTTGTCATAGCCGAGGTGGTCGGTGATCTCGCCCTCCAGGGCGGACTCCAGCAGCCGCTTAGTCAGCTGCTGGAGCAGTCCACCCTCGCCTGTCAGCTGCAGGCCCTCGGCCTGGGCCCGGGAGACCAGCTCGTCGATCAGCCGGTCGTCCACCGCCCTCGCCGGCTGAGGCTCTATCGCCTCGCTGATCTCGGCCTCGGTCACGTTCTCACTGGTCATCGGTGCATCCTCCATGATCGGGAGTTACACCGAACGATTTACAGTCCCC
>NZ_JBHUYJ010000249.1:0-1393 GCF_042668715.1 Streptomyces sp. NPDC057271 | reverse complement strand
GCGGTCCTGCAAGAGGGCCGCTGGCCTCCGGGCCCGGCATGACTGTGTCCCCCTGTCGAACGGATGACCTGGGGGGTGGTGTCACCGGGCCCGAGGGGTGTTCGTCGGAGACGCTGATCAGAGGTCCGGCCACCGTCCGGTCCGGCGCAACGCCGGACAGTTCGCGGGCGGCAGGTCTGCATAACGTGGATGCGCGAGCACGACACCCGAGCCGAGGCCGGCACCGTCAACACCCCTGGAAGGGCACGATGTTCGAGATCGAAGACGTGGGCGTGTTCCTCGGCCTGGACGTCGGCAAGTCCGCGCACCACGGGCACGGACTCACCCCGGCCGGGAAGAAGGTCTTCGACAAGCCGCTGCCCAACAGCGAGCCGAAGCTGCGGGCCGTGTTCGACAAGCTGACCGCGAAGTTCGGCACCGTCCTGGTCATCGTGGACCAGCCCGCCTCCATCGGCGCCCTGCCGCTGACCGTCGCCCGCGACGCCGGCTGCCGCGTCGCCTACCTGCCCGGCCTGGCCATGCGCCGGATCGCCGACCTCTACCCCGGCGAGGCCAAAACCGACGCCAAGGACGCGGCCGTCATCGCCGATGCCGCGCGGACGATGCCGCACACCCTGCGCTCCCTGGAACTGACCGACGAGATCACCGCCGAGCTGACCGTGCTGACCGGCTTCGACCAGGACCTCGCCGCCGAGGCCACCCGCACCAGCAACCGGATACGCGGCCTGCTCACCCAGTTCCACCCCTCCCTGGAACGCGTCCTGGGACCGCGTCTGGACCACCAGGCCGTCACCTGGCTCCTGGAGCGCTACGGCTCCCCGGCCGCCCTGCGCAAGGCCGGCCGCCGCAGACTCGTGGAGCTGATCCGCCCGAAGGCCCCGCGCATGGCCCAGCGGCTGATCGACGAGGTCTTCGACGCGCTCGACGAGCAGACCGTCGTCGTCCCGGGCACCGGCACCCTGGACATCGTCGTCCCCTCCCTGGCCGCTTCCCTGACCGCCGTGCACACCCAGCGCAGGGCGATGGAAGCCCAGATCAACGCCCTGCTGGAGGCCCACCCTCTTTCCCAGGTCCTGACATCGATGCCCGGCGTCGGCGTCAGGACCGCCGCAGTCCTGCTGACCACCGTCGGCGACGGCACCAGCTTCCCCACCGCCGCCCACCTGGCCTCCTACGCCGGACTCGCCCCCACCACCAGGCAATCCGGGACCTCGATCCACGGCGAACACGCACCGCGAGGCGGCAACCGGCAGCTCAAACGCGCCATGTTCCTCTCCGCCTTCGCCTGCATGAACGCCGACCCCGCCTCCCGCACCTACTACGACAAGCAACGCGCCCGCGGCAAGACCCACACCCAAGCCCTCCTCCGCCTCGCCCGCCAACGCATCAGCGT
>NZ_JBHUYJ010000248.1:0-1400 GCF_042668715.1 Streptomyces sp. NPDC057271 | reverse complement strand
CGGTCAGAGCACCCTTGATGCGCTCGATGACGCCGTCCTTCACCACCGGCCCGCCCATCAACCCGGCAACCACGAGCCAACCGGTGACCTTCCCCGAGAAATACTGATCCTCCTTACGGACCCTGTGTCCCAGAATGCTCGTCACGATGGCGAGGGGATCAACCGGCTTTCCCTCCGCAAGGCTCCTTCGCGCCGCCGCGAAGACACCGGCCATGTGCCGGTCGGTGGTAGTACTCCTGAGCCTCAGCAGCGAGTCGAGCCCAATACCCTCCAGGAATCCGGAGACCATCCCCCTGTTCACATTGGACGCTGAACCTGCGAAGGCCTCCCTGGTCAGCACATTCACGCTCTTGGAATCTCCACGCGCCCGGCGCAGGACCGCCTGCTGGACGGCGTATTCGGCACGCTCGCGCAAGGACACGTTCTCGTCCAGCCCCAGGGCGGGCGAAGGCAGTCCGCCGAGCAGCTGTGTGATGACAGCTACGGCCGGTCCAGGTCCAGTGGTCGTCCGCCGCTCCTCCACGACGGGAGAGGCCTCCGGCTGCCTCTCCACGCCGACCCAGGTCCCCACGACGTACATCTGATGGTCGGCTGGCTTCTCGACCTCGAACACCTGACGCGCGATGGCCAGGAGGTCGTAACCGCCGTTCCCGGTGACGCCGGTTGCCGCCGCCAGCCCCCGGGCCTTGTCGATCAACGCCTGCCTGGAACCGTTCACCGGCCGGGAGCCCACCACACCGGCGGCCGTCAGCCACCCGTTGATCCGGGCCACACGACGAGCCCACTCCCCCGACCCGACTACCTTTGTCGTCTCGTAGCGCCGGGCATCGACAGACCGGCCCTCCGCCTTGTCACGCCGAGCCGAAGCCACGACGCGCTGCATCTCCCGGAAGGTGGCGCCGCTGCGCATGCGCCCTCCAATAGAAGCGAGCCCCATCCACTCCAACACGCCAATTCCGAACATCTCCCACTCGCCCAGCCTGACCACGCCCTCCATACCGGAGATATCGACCAAACCGCCAAGGGCAAGTTGGGACCGCGCAGTCGTCACCACGTCATCGGCGAACCGGTCGAGCCCGGGCGTGACCTCCGGGCCCGGAACCACCGGTCCGGGCGTGACCTCCTGGCCGGCGACGGGCCCCCACGAGACTTCTTCTCCGCTCAGCCAGCCGGAGACCAAGAACTTCTGATGCTCCGACAGCTCGGTCGTCGCTTCCACCCCGAAAACCGACCGCGCGAAGCCCTCCACATCGGGCACCTGGCCGTGGAGCCGGGCCTGCCGGCCCAGCTCCACCACCCCATCCTTCATCCTCTGACGGGCACCGCCCCGCACAGGATGAAGAAGCATGGCACCGGTGACCCAGCCCAGAACCCGCCACGCCCCTGCGGACTGGGACTTG
>NZ_JBHUYJ010000247.1:0-1423 GCF_042668715.1 Streptomyces sp. NPDC057271 | reverse complement strand
GCGGGGAGATATCTGGCCGCCAGCGGGGACTCTTAACGGCCGCCAGCAGGGAGAACTACTGGCCGCCTACGGGGAGCACTACACGGCCGTTGACAAACCTGCTTGCACCGTAGGTCGGCTCCTCGACCGCTGTTGACCGCGTCTTACCGCCCCAGGTGGTGCGGGTGCCGACTGGCCTACCAGCGCTTGGATCACCGGATCAGCTCTCGGAGGCACGCGTCTCCGGGGTGTAACGGCGTTGCTCGTGTGGTTGATACCGAGGTTGCCCCGGGTTACGCGTAAATCGGCGACCTTCTACAAAACGGTGCTCATTGCAGCCGCGATCAGCCCCTTCGTGACGGCCTTCGCTACCAGTCTTGGGCAGTGTCTTGGCACAACCGCGCGGAATTGGACGGGGGCGTGGCGACAGCACCGAGCGCGCGGCGCGGAACTTGTTGTGGCACAACCGCGCCGCCGTGCCATCACACCCGAAGTGGGAGCCGGGCTACGACGCTGAAAGACACGACGGTGCGAGGCGGGCAGTCCACGGAGAAGGCCGCGCTGATCTACCAGCACTCCGACCACGAGCGTCAGAAGGAGGTGGCCGGCGGGCGCGACCAGATGGTGCGGGCGGCCCGAGAAAGGGCCCGTGAGCAGCAGAAAGAGGGGGCAGGTGGTGCGCAGGTGGTGCGCGGCACCTAGGGAGGTCTGGACAACACAAAAGCCCCAGGTCTCTGACCTGGGGCTTTGCTATGGAGCGGATGACGGGAATCGAACCCGCGCTATAAGCTTGGGAATCACCGGCGCCCGGCTTGGCCACTCGCTGTCTGACCTGCGAAAACAGGTCCTTTCGTGGCGCTTCTCGCTGGCTCGACGATACCCGTGGTGACCGCTGTTCACCGCCTCGAAGGGCACGGATGGGGCACGACCAGCTTCCTCGGAGATGCGGCGCTGCCTCCGCGTGTCGATGCCCGGCGATCAGTCGTCGGGTGGGCTTTCCGCTTCCTGGAGTCTCTCGGCGATGTCATCGGCCCACTCCTGAGCCCACCGGCGCAGCTCGATGGTCTGCTGGTCGTCGAGTCCGTAGGCCGCGAATTCGGTGTCATCGATCCAGTCCGCGCCGGCGAGCCTGGCCTGAAGGTCGGAGAGGTCGAAGCTGTCACGAGCGTGGCGGCGGCCGAGCTCTTCGAGCTCGATGTGACTCCAGCGATCCGTTGCCGCTCGGACGTCGATCAGGTCACGCGCCAAGCCCCGGTCTGCCAGCGCGCGAACCTTCGTGCCGACCACGTCCTCCAGGGAAAGCACCAAGCCGTGCTGAGTCTTCACAGGCGGACGCCAGAGTGCTTCCTTGAGTGGACGTTAAGTCCGATCTTCCCTGGTTCGTGGTCGCTCGATCGTGGTACTGATGGCTGCGCGGGCCATGTAATGGGCATGTCCATGTTGA
>NZ_JBHUYJ010000246.1:0-1423 GCF_042668715.1 Streptomyces sp. NPDC057271 | reverse complement strand
AGTTGTGCGTAGGTGAGTGTGTGGTCTTCGAAGACCACGGCTTGGGCGTCGGGGGTGTGTGCTGCTTGTGCGCGGAGCAGTTCGCGCAGTGTGGCGCGGGGTTGGTCGACTGCGGTGTCGTTCCAGGTGGTGAGTGCGTGTTCGCGTTCTTGGGGTGTGGTGAGTTCGATGGTGGCGAGGTGTTGGCCGGGGTCGGTGGTGAGGGTGGTGAGCAGGCGTATCAGGTGGGTGGCGAGTTCGGTTCCGGTTTCCTCGCCGAGGAGGGCGGGCTGCCACTGCACGCGCAGTTTTGGTCTGTCGTCGGGGATGACGAGAAGTGCGAGGGGGTAGTGGGTGGCGTCCTGCCAGTGCCAGTCGGTGATCCGTAGTTCGGGGGAGGGGGTGAGGCGGGCGGGGTCGACGGGGTAGTTCTCGAAGACGAGGATGGTGTCGAAGAGTTGGTCGAGGCCGGTCTGCCGGGTGATGTCGTTCAGTCCGAGGTGGTGGTGGTCGGCCAGTTGGGACTGTTGTTCCTGGAGTCGCTGCAGCATGTCCAGGACTGTTGTGCCGGGGTCGAGGGTGACGCGTACGGGCAGGGTGTTGATGAAGAGTCCGGCCATGGACTCCACTCCGGGCAGTTCGGCGGGGCGGCCGGAGACGGTGGCGCCGAAGACCAGGTCGTGTCCGCCGGTGAGGCGGGCCAGTGTCAGGGCCCAGGCGCCTTGGACCAGGGTGTTGAGGGTCAGGCCGTGGCGGCGGCCGAAGGCGCGCAGGGTTTCGGCTGTTGTGCTGTCGACTTCGATTTCGGTCTCGCGTACGTCGGAGACCTGGCCGGGTGTGGCGTGCGGGGCTACCAGGGTGGGGGTTTGCAGGCCTTCCAGGGCGTCGTTCCATGCGGTGTGTGAGGCTTCGTGGTCCTGTGCGGCGAGCCAGCCGAGGTAGTCGCGGTAGGGAGCGATCCGTGGCAGTTCGGCCGTCTCGTCGGCGTAGAGCGTGAACAGCTCGCGCAGCAGTACCTGCATGGACCAGCCGTCGAGAATGATGTGGTGGTTGGAGAGGAGGACGCGGTGCCGTTGCGGGCTCAGTCGGACGACGGCGATGCGCAGCAGTGGAGGCGTGGTGAGGTCGAAGTGCTCGGGTGACGTCCACTGGGCGATGCGGGCCAGCTCCGTGTGTTGGCCGTCGGCGTCCAGGGCGGTGAGGTCGGCGCTGTGCCAGGGCACGTCGATTGCCGGCAGCACCACCTGCACCGGCCCTCGTGCCGAGCCGTCCCGCACGAACGCCGAACGGAGGCCGGTGTGCCGCTGGAGCAGTTTCCGCCAGGCGGTGCGCAGGGCGGCCTCGTCCAGCGGGCCCTCCAGGTCCAGTCGGATCCGTGAGGTGTAGACGTCGGAGACGCCACCGTCGTACAGAGAGTGGAAGAGAATCCCCTCCTGCAGCGGGG
>NZ_JBHUYJ010000245.1:0-1431 GCF_042668715.1 Streptomyces sp. NPDC057271 | reverse complement strand
GCCGCTACATCATCTGGCGAAACCGCCACGCCGACGACCGGCACCTACGCGCCGTCGTCGACAGGGCGAACGTTGCCTGATGCGGCACTAGCAGCGTTTCGCCCGTGCGATCGGGGGCGGTGGCATGCAGCATGACCTGGGACTTCGTGGCCCTGACTTCGACCAGCTGACGGGGGCGGACCTTGCGGGCCGGCACCGAGTAGAGATTCGCGTCGAAGGCGACGAGGCAGTCCTTGCCGACATGGCGGAGGTGCCGCTGAGTGACCACATACGGCGTCTGCGGCAGCGGGCGGAGGGCCACGTGGTCGCGGATCGCACGAAGGCCGATGACCTCGCCGTGGGTGCCATGCACCTTCGCCCGTCGCAGCGGCACCCAGGCGGTGAACGCGGCGTTGAGTTCCTCGAGCGAGGAGAATGCGCGTCCTGCCAGGACGTGGTCGCGGACGATCAGAACTTGCCGTTCGACCCGGCCTTTGCCCGTGGGCCGGTAGGCGGCCAGTACGTCGGGGTCGAAGTCGTAGTGCCCGGCGAAGGCGACGGCCTCCGGATGGAGGGGGACGGCTTCCCCTGGTGCGACGTGCCGGCGGACCACTGTTTTGGTGCGGTCGTAGACGATCGACATCGGGACCCCGCCGAAGTGGGCGAACGCTTGGCGGTGGCAGTCGAAGAAGGTGGCGAGGTCCTGGCTGGTGGTGAAGCAGCAGAACGGATCGCGCGAGTAGGACAAGGCCATGTGGAACGAGTAGACCTTCGAGATCCCGACGTGGGCGAGGATCTTTCCCTCGTCACCCCAGTCAACCTGGGCCTGAGCCCCCGGCACCACCTCGAACCTGCGGTGCAGGCCCGCCAGCTCACCCGGGCTAATGCCCAGTTCCTCCGCGACCCGCGGGCGGGCTTCCTGCAAGTACATCTTGATCCGCTGGTAGCTGCCCGTGAAACCGTACTCGGCCACCAGGCGCTCGTGGATCACGGCCCCTTTGAGTAGGATCTCGGCCCGCAGCATCGCGTCGATCAACGGCGCGACCTCATCCACGATCCGCCGGTACGGCTGCCCGTTGGGCGCCCTCCTCGGCGGCGCGACCGGCGTCTCACCCGACAGATACTTTACGACCGTGCGCCGGTTCAGCCCGGTCTCCTTCGCGATCTCCCGCAGGCTCATCGCGCCGGACTCATACAGACCGCGAAACCGCCTCAGCTCCAACCAGCGATGCGGATCCAAGACCACTCTCGCCGCCCTCCACCGACCCCGAACAGGACGACAGAAGACTCGCGCGCCACCGGCCGCACCGCATCAAGAACGGTGCACGTTCATCCGTACGCGGTGGTGCACGTTCACGGCTCTGGCAAGATTTTCGTAGCCGGAGATCATCTCGCGAGTGCGGTCGACAGGCCCACACAGTGGGCAGCCTATGGCTGTGCTCCGCCCCTCAG
>NZ_JBHUYJ010000244.1:0-1500 GCF_042668715.1 Streptomyces sp. NPDC057271 | reverse complement strand
CCAGGGCGGATTCAACTGGTCGTCGCAACACCTTGATTTCGGAGGTGTTCAAGATCGCTACGGAGGACTGGAGCCGGAAGACCGGCGATGTGCCCGAGGAGCTTCGGCGGCAGTGGCGTGCCGATCGGGCGCTGAGGCCGGCGATGCGCTCCCCTGGCCGGCCTGATCCGTCGCGGGTGGTGCAGCGGCAGTTCTGGCGGCTGATCGCCACGGGCGTCACGACGGCTGAGGCATCGCTGGCGGTCGGGGTTTCGGTGCCGGTCGGTTCTCGGTGGTTCCGTCACGCTGGCGGCATGCCGCCGATCTCTCTGGCCGAGCCCACCGGCCGCTACCTGTCCTTCGAGGAGCGCGAGGAGATCGCGATTCTGCGTGCCCAGGACAAGGGCGTGCGAGAGATCGCCCGCGCGATCGGGCGTGACCCGGGGACGATCTCGCGCGAGTTGCGCCGCAACGCCGCCACCCGCAGCGGGAAGCAGGAGTATCGGGCCACGGTCGCTCAGTGGAAGGCGCAGCAGGCCGCGAAGCGCCCGAAGGCGGCCAAGCTCGCGGGCAACGACAGGTTGCGTGAATACGTGCAGGAACGGCTCGCCGGCAGTGTCCGTCGTCCCGACGGCTCGATTGTCACCGGGCCCAAGACGCCCGCGTGGAAGGGGCTGAACAAGCCGCACCGGCAGGACAGAAGATGGGCGACGGCATGGAGCCCGGAACAGATCTCGCGGCGGCTTCGCGTCGATTTCCCCGATGATGAGTCCATGCGCATCAGCCACGAAGCGATCTACCAGGCGCTGTTCATCGAGGGCCGCGGTGCGCTCAAACGGGAGCTGGTCGCGTGTCTGCGGACCGGCCGGGCGTTGCGTACTCCCCGCGCACGGTCGCAGAACAGGCCGCAAGGGCACGTCACCGAGGACGTCGTCCTCAGCCAACGCCCCGCCGAGGCCGCGGACCGCGCGGTCCCCGGACATTGGGAAGGCGATCTGATCATCGGGACCGGCCGCTCCGCGATCGGCACGCTCGTCGAGCGCAGCAGCCGCTCCACACTCCTGGTGCACCTGCCCCGGCTCGAAGGCTGGGGCGAGAATCCGCCGGTGAAGAACGGCACCTCACTCGGGGGCTACGGCGCGATCGCGATGAACGCGGCGCTCACCACATCGATGGCACAGCTGCCCGAGCAGCTGCGCAAGACCCTGACCTGGGACCGGGGCAAGGAACTCTCCGGCCATGCCCAGTTCGCCCTCGATACCGGGACGAAGGTGTTCTTCGCCGATCCGCACTCGCCCTGGCAACGACCGACGAACGAGAACACCAACGGGCTGCTGCGTCAGTACTTCCCGAAAGGCACAGACCTCTCCCGGTGGTCGTCCGCGGACCTCGAAGCCGTCGCCCTGGCCATCAACAACCGGCCCCGCAAAATCCTCGGCTGGAAGACTCCAGCGGAGGTGTTCGAGGAACAGCTACGCTCGCTACAACAGCCCGGTGTTGCAACCACCAGTTGAACTCGCC
>NZ_JBHUYJ010000243.1:0-1508 GCF_042668715.1 Streptomyces sp. NPDC057271 | reverse complement strand
GCGAAGAACCTTCTGGCCGCCGGACGGGCGGTCGCAGCCTGCGGAGCTGGTGTAAGACCTCAACGGAGTTCTCCGGGCGGGCAGTCGGCGATGAATCAGGAAGTCTCACGGCGCGAGCCGTAAGAATCCCCTCCCTTCAGGGAGGGGAGCGTCAAGGCAGTACACAAGCGTGTCCGCCGGACCAGGCTCGTCGCCGTCTCGACCGCGATCGCAGCTGCGGCCGGAGTCACCGTCATCGTCAGCCCGTTCGCCGGCGCGGCCCCCGCACCCGCCCTCGGAACGGTCCACGGCCTCGGCGTGGAAGGCGCTGTCGCAGGCAGCTACATCGTTCTGCTGGACGAGAAGGCCGACAAGGGAGATCTGGCGAAGGAGTACGGCGGCACCCTGCGCCGCAGCTACGACTCCGCCGTCAACGGCTTCTCGGTGAACGGCCTTTCGGAGACCGAGGCCAAGCGCCTCGCCGCCGACCCCGCCGTCGCCAAGGTCGTCCAGAACAAGAAGTTCACCATCAACGCGACCCAGGACGACCCGCCGTCCTGGGGCCTGGACCGGGTCGACCAGACAGACACCGCCGGCGACTCCAAGTACACCTACCCGGACGGCGCGGGTGAGGGCGTCACGGCCTACGTCATCGACACCGGAGTCCGCGTCACGCACAAGGACTTCGAGGGCCGCGCCACTTCGGGCTTCGACGCGATCGACAACGACGACGACGCCTCGGACGGCAACGGCCACGGCACCCACGTGGCCGGCACCATCGCCGGCGCCGCGCACGGGGTCGCCAAGAAGGCGAAGATCGTCGCCGTCCGCGTCCTCGACGACAACGGCTCGGGTACGACCGAGCAGGTCGTCGCAGGCATCGACTGGGTCACCAGGAACCACCAGGGCCCGTCCGTCGCCAACATGAGCCTCGGCGGAGGTGCCGACCCGGCCCTCGACGAGGCCGTGCAGAAGGCCATCGCCTCCGGTGTCACCTTCGGCGTCGCCGCGGGCAACGAGTCCTCGGACGCCGGCCAGGGCTCCCCGTCCCGCGTGGAGGAAGCCATCACCGTGGCCTCCTCCACAAAGGAGGACCAGCAGTCCAGCTTCTCCAACTTCGGCTCCGTGGTGGACCTCTACGCCCCGGGCTCGGACATCACCTCGGCCTGGAACGACAGCGACGAGGGTACGAAGACCATCTCCGGCACCTCGATGGCGACCCCGCACGTGGTCGGCGCCGCCGCCCTCTACCTCGCGGCCCACCAGGACGCCACGCCTGACCAGGTCGCCCAGGCCCTCGTCGAGGGCGCCACCGCGGACAGGATCAGCAACCCGTCCGAGGGCACCGCCAACAAGCTGCTCAAGATCGTCGAGTAGCCGAGCCACCCTGCTGCTACCGGACCGCGTGATCCAGCGGCCCGGTAGCGGCGGCTTCCGCGGACCGGGGGGGGACACCGCCCCCCCCCCCACAGCAAACGGGAAGCCCACCCCGTGGCGTCGGGGAAGAAACAACAAAAGCCTCTTTGCGC
>NZ_JBHUYJ010000242.1:0-1528 GCF_042668715.1 Streptomyces sp. NPDC057271 | reverse complement strand
CGGTGCCCGCTGGGCGGCTTCTTCCAAGGCCGCGCGCACCGCTTCGAGGACCAGCTCCAGGCGGGTGAGGTCCCGCGCGGCGGCCAGGACTTGGGGGTCATGTCCCGTGTGGTGGTGTAGCCGGGCCGATCTGACCGTTGCTGGGGTAGATCTTGTCCATGCTGCCTTCGGGGAGGTAGCGGCGGGGGAAGGCGATCCATTCGTCGTGCATCTCGATGAGCACGGCGGTGGTGAGGCGTTCGAGGGCGTCGGGGTTGGGGAAGATCTGCACGACGTCGGTCCGGCGTTTGATCTCGCGGTTGATCCGCTCCAGCGGGTTGGTCGACTGGATCTTCTTCCAGTGCCGATCAGGGAAGTCCGCGAACGCGGTCAGGTCCTCCTTCGCTTCCAGGAGCATGGCCCTGACCTTGGGGAACTGGCGGCCGAGCATGTCGGCGACGGTGTCGAGCTGGGCCCGGACGGCTGCGGCGTCGGGCTGGGCGAAGACCGTGCGGATGGTCGCGGCCACCATTTCCGCGGAGTCCTTCGGGATCACCGCGAAGACGTTGCGCAGGAAGTGAACGCGGCACCTTTGGTAGCCGGCGCCGAGCATGACCTTGCGGACGGCCTTGACCAGACCCGAGTGGTGGTCGGCGATGACCAGGCGGACCCCGTTCAGGCCCCGCTCGCGCAGCGAGCGCAGGAACTCGCTCCAGAACGCCTCGGTCTCGCTGTCGCCGACCATCAGGCCCAGCACTTCGCGTCCGCCGTCCTCGGTGATGCCGGTGGCGATGACCACGGCCTGGGAGACGATCTGGTGGTTCACCCGGGCCTTGCAGTACGTCGCGTCCAGGTAGATGTAGGGGAAACGGGTGTGGTCCAGCGGACGGGTGCGGAAGGCGTTGAGTTCGGCGTCCAGTCCGGCGCAGAGCCGGGAGACCTCGCTCTTGGAGATGCCGGTGTCCGCGCCCAGGGCCCTGACCAGGTCATCAGCGCTGCGGGTGGACACTCCGTGGACGTATGCCTCGACGATGACGGCGTAGAGGGCCCGGTCGATACGGCGACGGCGTTCCAGCAGACTGGGGAAGAAGCTGCCGGTGCGGACCTTGGGGATCGCCAGGTCCAGGTCCCCGGCCTGCGTGGTCAGCACCTTGTCGCGGTGACCGTTGCGCCAGGTCGTACGGGTCTCGGCGTGCTCGCCGGGCTCCGCGCCGATGTGGGCGGTGGCCTCGGCCTCGATGAGTTCCTGCAGGATCCGCTGGGCCAGGACCCTGATCAACTCGATGCCGTCCGCCGTGCGCAGTGACTCCATCAGCCGGAGTAAGTCATGCTGGGACAAGGCCATCGCGTCACCTCTCTCAACGAGCTTCGCTACTCGGAGAGTTGCGCGATGGCCGCCTCATGACCAGGGGCTATGCGGCGATCGCTGCTACACCACTCGGCGGGACACCATCGGACTTGGGTGGAGTCGGTGCGCTGCCTCCCGCGTTCGGTGACCATGCCGGCTTCCCGCATCCGTGTCAGCGACAGGGAGAGCAGCTGGTCCGCG
>NZ_JBHUYJ010000241.1:0-1552 GCF_042668715.1 Streptomyces sp. NPDC057271 | reverse complement strand
ACTCATGCCCGACCACCCGGCCTATGTCATCTACACCTCCGGAACCACCGGCCGACCCAAGGGAGTGGTGGTCAGCCACGGCGCCATCGTCAACCGTCTGCTGTGGATGCGCGACGCGTTCGGCGTGGTGGCCGAGGACCGGGTGCTGCACAAGACCCCGACCGGCTTCGACGTCTCGGTCTGGGAGTTGTTCCTCCCTCATCTGGCAGGCGCCACACTGGTGGTGGCCAGACCGGAGGGACACAAGGACCCGGCGTATCTGGCTGGACTGATCCAACAGCAGCACGTCACGATGACCCATTTCGTGCCATCGATGCTGCGCGCGTTCCTGGACGAGCCGCGGGCGGCTCGGTGCACCAGTCTGCGCGCCGTGGTGTGCAGCGGTGAGGCACTGCCCCGCGAGCTCGCCGGACGCTGCCACGACACGCTGCCCGCCGCCCTGCACAACCTCTACGGTCCCACCGAAGCCGCGGTCGACGTCAGCTGCTGGGAATGCGAGCGTGGTGCCGACGGCCCGGTCCCGATCGGGCACCCCGTATGGAACACCCGTCTCTATGTCCTGGACACCGCCCTGCGTCCCGTACGGACTGGAGTACCCGGCGAGCTCTACCTGGCCGGTGTCCAGCTGGCCCAGGGCTACC
Organism: Streptomyces sp. NPDC057271; assembly: GCF_042668715.1. Taxonomy (NCBI): domain Bacteria; kingdom Bacillati; phylum Actinomycetota; class Actinomycetes; order Kitasatosporales; family Streptomycetaceae; genus Streptomyces; species Streptomyces sp. NPDC057271. Next base: position 911 of record NZ_JBHUYJ010000241.1, on the reverse strand, counting down.
TCGGCCGCTCCGCCCTCACCGCCGAGCGGTTCGTGGCCGACCCCTACGGATCACCGGGAAGCCGCATGTACCGCACCGGCGACCTGGTGCGCCGACGAGCGGACGGCGCTGTCGAATACCTCGGCCGGACCGACCACCAGGTCAAGATCCGAGGCTTCCGCATCGAACTCGGCGAGATAGAGACAGTCCTGGCGGGGCATCCCGATGTCGCCGCCTGCGCTGTCATTGCCCATCCCACTGCGAGTGGTGGGCGGCAACTGGTCGCGTACGTAGTAGCGGCCGCCGGCCGGTCTCCCGGCCACGACGCCCTGCACGCGCATCTGGCCGCCGTGCTGCCGGACTACATGCTGCCGTCGTCCTATACAGCCCTCGAGGCCCTTCCGGTCACCGTCAACGGCAAACTCGATCACAGGGCGCTGCCCGCACCCGACCTGGCAACCGGAACCGGCCGCGGCCCGCGCACCGCGCTCGAAGAGCTGCTGTGCCGCCTCTACTCGGAGGTCCTGGGTGTGGCGCAGGTCGGGATCGACGACAACTACTTCGCGCTCGGCGGCGACAGCATCACCTCCGTCCAGCTGGCGAACCGTGCCCGGCAGGCAGGGGTGGAGTTCACTCTGAAGGACGTCTTCACCTGCCCGACCATCGCAGCCCTGGCAGAGGTCTGCCGTGAGACGGGGCCCGCGTCCCTCACCCCCGCCGACTACCGGCTTCCGGAGCGGCCCACTCCCTCCGACCTCCCACTCGTCACGGTCGACCAGGCGGAACTCGACGAACTGCTCAGGACGTATCCAGGTGCCGAGGAGATCCTGCCGCTGTCCCCGCTGCAGGAGGGGATTCTCTTCCACTCTCTGTACGACGGTGGCGTCTCCGACGTCTACACCTCACGGATCCGACTGGACCTGGAGGGCCCG
>NZ_JBHUYJ010000240.1:0-1595 GCF_042668715.1 Streptomyces sp. NPDC057271 | reverse complement strand
CCAGGCTCGAAAGAGGACTCAGCAGGGACGACGACCTCACTCACGCCTACCGCAAGTGGCTCCAAGCCGCTTGACAGCAATAGGAGCATCAACGGCCTTCCGCCGACCCCGGCGCGAAGTTGTCGGTGCGGCTTGGTACAACTGCTCGCGTCAGCCGATCAACGCCGTCCGGTGTCTGGAGCACTCATGACCATTTCGGGATACATTCAGGAGTTTCACGGCCTGCCCGTGTTCCATTTCCCGGATCGTGACACCGCCGTCGAGCTGCCCGACGCGGCCTCCGTGGCCTGGCGCGTCTCCGGATCGACGTACTGCGATTCGGACGACGACCAGTGGGAGCGGGTCTTCGCCCGCTTCCTCGCGGAGGTCGACACGAACCGGGTCCGCGCGCTGATCGTCGGCGGCTGGGACGAGGCGTACGACACGTCGTCCGCCCCGATCGTCGCGCGGCTCGTCGAGGCGGCGGGCGAACGGCTCTCCGGTCTGGAGGCGCTGTTCCTGGGGGACATGAGCTTCGAGGACTGCGAGATCTCGTGGATCCAGCAGTCCGACGTCTCGCCTCTGCTCACCGCCTATCCCCGCCTGCGGGAGTTCGGTGTGCGCGGGGGCACGGAGCTCGCGTTCCCGCCGGTCCGGCACACCGCGCTGACCACGCTCGTGGTGGAGTCGGGCGGTCTCGGCGCCGAGGTCGTCCGGGGCATCGCGGGCAGCGACCTGCCCGCCCTGGAGAAGCTGGAGCTGTGGCTCGGCACGGACGAGTACGGCGGTGACTCCACGGTCTCCGACCTGGAACCGCTGCTCGCCGGCACCGGCTTCCCCGCCCTGCGCCATCTCGGGCTCCGCAACAGCGTGATCCAGGACGAGATCGCCGTCGCGGTCGCCGGGGCCCCCGTCGTCGCCCGGCTCGACAGCCTCGACCTGTCGATGGGCACGCTCACGGACGAGGGTGCCGAGGCGCTGCTCGTGGGCCAGCCGCTGACCCACCTCACGCACCTCGGCCTCTCGCACCACTACCTGTCGGAGAAGATGAGCGAGCGGGTCGTGGACACCCTCACGCCGTACGGGGTGACGGTCGACGTCGACGACGCGCAGGAGCCTGAGGACGACGGCGACGGCGAGGTCTTCCGGTACGTCGCGGTCGCCGAATGACGTACTCCCCGCCCCTCGGGCACCCGCCCGCCGGGCAACCGGCCCTCGCGCGCCCGCGCCTCGTCGTCGTCGGCAACCCGGCCAACCGCCGGGTCGCCTTCTTCCGCGACGCGGTGCGGGCCGCCGGGCTGCCCGAAGCGCGGGTCGAGCCCTGGCTCGACGTGCTGCGGGGCGGGGCGCGCTTCCACCCGGGCGAGACGGTCCGGCTGGATTCGCCCGGCGAGGACCCGGACGTCGACCGGTTGTTGCGCGGTACGGACGATCCGACCCGGGTCGAGGGCACGGGCCGCTGGTACGAGGCGTTCACGGCGGCGACGGCACGGCTCGCCCGGAGCGTGGGCGAGACCGGGGCGGTCCTCGTCGACGATCCCGCGGAGCCGCCGGTGCTGTTCGACAAGCGGCTCGCCCATGCCCGGCTGCTTCGGGCCGGGGTCCCGGTGCCGGAC
>NZ_JBHUYJ010000239.1:0-1602 GCF_042668715.1 Streptomyces sp. NPDC057271 | reverse complement strand
CCACCGCGACACGAAGCTGCTGCTGCCGAGGAAAACGGAAGACATAGCGGGTTCCTCCATCGCCCACAGGGCGACCGATGCGATGAGAGCCTGCGGGGCGCAACGAGACGCCAGCCCGGCGAACGCGAACAGTGCCCGCCCGGCCCGGCGTCCGGCAGGGCAACAGGCCCGGCAAGGGCATGACCCCCCACAGCACGACCAGGGCCATCGAGAGGTTCGTCGTGGCGATGAGTCCCGCGTCCTGCCAACGCCGCCGAGGACCTCCCGCAACCGGGCGGGCTGCCCGGATCCGGCATGTTTGCCCCCGCCGACTGAGATGGACACCGAGCACCAGCACGGGACAAACGAGGCGGAGGTTCAAAGGAGGGGCCTTGACCCAAGGCCGGGTAGTTAGGGCTTGCAGATCATTAATCCGTAGCTTCCTGCTCGGTGGCTCGTTGGTGTGCCATGGGCATTGGGTTGGAGCAACGGGGCGTGCTGGCAGCGAAGTTCGAGACGATCCTGCCGCACCTGGATGAGCGTCAGCGTCGTCTGGTGCTGGGGGCGGAGGCGCGATCGGTCGGACACGGCGGGATCCGGCTGGTCGCGCAGGCCGCCGGTGTTCGGGAGGCGACCGTCTCGCTGGGGGTGCGCGAGCTGGAGTCTGGTGAGCCGCTGCTGGGACGCACTCGGCGGCCGGGCGGCGGCCGCAAACGGGTCGTGGATCTGGATCCCGGTCTGCGTGATGCGCTGCTGGCGCTGGTGGAGCCGGACGTGCGTGGGGACCCGATGTCGCCGCTGCGCTGGACGACGAAGTCGACGCGGAACCTGGCGGCCGAGCTGACCCGGCAGGGCCACCGGATCTCGGCCGGCACGGTCGGGGACCTGCTGCGCGCGGAGGGCTTCAGCCTGCAGGGCAACGCCAAGACCATCGAGGGCAGCCGGCATCCGGACCGGGACGGGCAGTTCCGCTACATCAACGAGCAGGCCCGGGCCCACATCGGTGCCGGAGAGCCGGTGGTCAGCGTGGACACCAAGAAGAAGGAACTGGTCGGCGCCTACAAGAACGCCGGACAGCAGTGGCTGCCGGCGGGGCAGCCGGTGCCGGTCTCGACCCACGACTTCCCCGACGCGGAGCTGGGCAAGGCGATCCCGTACGGCGTCTACGACCTGGCCGCGAACACCGGATGGGTCAGCGTCGGCACCGACCACGACACCGCCGCGTTCGCCGTCGAGTCCATCCGCCGCTGGTGGAAGGCCCGCGGCAGCCTCGACTACCCGGCCGCGTCCCGGCTGCTGATCACCGCCGACGCCGGTGGCTCCAACGGCTACCGCACCCGCGCATGGAAAGCCGAACTCGCCGCGCTCGCCCTGGAAACCGGCCTGGAGATCACCGTATGTCACTTTCCGCCTGGAACATCGAAATGGAACAAGGTCGAACACCGACTGTTCTCCCATATCACGATGAACTGGCGCGGCAGGCCGCTGACCAGCCACGAAGTAATCGTGAACAGCATCGCCGCGACCACCACCCGCACCGGGCTGACCGTCCACGCCGAACTCGACACCGGCGCCTACCCCACCGGCGTGCGGGTCGGCGACCGGCAGATGGATGCCCTGCCC
>NZ_JBHUYJ010000238.1:0-1660 GCF_042668715.1 Streptomyces sp. NPDC057271 | reverse complement strand
CCTCGCGCTTTCATGAAGCGGGCTGTCCGACGGGTGGTCAGGCAAGAAGAAAGTGCCTCTGACCAGCGAGAATGAGGATTGTCGAGGTCCTTGTTCCCGCACCAGCCGGAGGCACTTCCCAGGTGAAGAAGCGTATCGGGTCCTATCCACGCGTCCGCGTCGAGGGCGGCGGCCAGGGGGTGGTGTCCCAGGCCGGGGCCGTGCTGCTGGTCGAAACCGCCCGCAAGGCCGGGCTGGATCAAGCAATATCGACGGCGCTGACGCCCTGGCGACGCCCGAGGGCGGTGCACGATCCAGGCAAGATCCTGCTGGACACGGCCCTCGCGGTCGCGCTCGGCGGGGACTGCCTCGCGGATGTCGGGATGCTGCGGGCCGAGCCGGCCGTGTTCGGTCCGGTGGCCTCCGACCCGACCGTCTCCCGCCTCATCGACACCCTCGCCGCAGCCGGGCCGAAGGCCCTGGCCGCGATAAGGGCCGCGCGGGCCGAAGCCCGCGAGCACGTCTGGAACATGGCCAAGAACGCGGCCCCAGACGCCGCAGGACAGGTGATCGTGGACCTGGACGGGGTCCTCGTGCTGGCCCACTCCGAGAAACAGGACGCCACCGCGACCTGGAAGAAGACCTTCGGACACCACCCCCTGATGGGATTCGTCGACCACGGAAGCGGCGGGAGCGGGGAACCGGTGGCCGGCCTGCTCAGACCGGGTAACGCAGGCAGCAACACCGCCGCCGACCACATCACCACGGCCCAACTCGCCCTGGCCCAGCTGCCGAAGAAGTACCGGCGCGGACGCCAGACGCTGATCCGCACCGACTCCGGCGGCGGCACCCACGAGTTCGTCGCCTGGCTCGCCCGGCGCGGACGGTGGCTGTCGTACTCGGTTGGCATGACCATCACCGAGCAGATCCACCAGGCCGTCCTCACGGTCCCCGCCCCGGCCTGGACGGCAGCGATCGAGCCCGGCGGCGAGATCCGGGACGGAGCCTGGGTCGCCGAGATCACCGGAGACTGCCTCAAGGGCTGGCCGAAGGGAATACGGCTGATCGTCCGCAAGGAACGGCCCCACCCCGGCGCCCAGTTGCGCATCACCGACGCCGACGGACTGCGGCTGACCTGCTTCGCCACCAACACCACCGACATGCCGATCGCGGCACTGGAACTGCGCCACCGCCAGCGAGCCCGAGCCGAGGACCGCATCCGGGCCGCCCGGGCCACCGGCCTGCGCAACCTGCCCCTGCACGACACCGCCCAGAACCAGATCTGGCTGGAGATCGTTCAGCTCGCCCTGGACCTGCTGGCCTGGATGCCCATGCTCGCCCTGACAGGCGAAACCCGCAGGTGGGAGCCCCGCCGCCTCCGGCTCCGCCTCTTCTCCGCCGCCGCCCAGCTCGTCACGACAGCCCGCCGCCGGCGCCTGAGGTTCGCCCGCCACTGGCCCTGGACCGACGTGATCACCGACGCCCTGGCGCGGCTCGAAGCTCTCCCGAACCCCGGCTGACCAGATCATTCCCGTCCCTACGAGCAGCACCACCCCGACCGGAGCTGTGGAACCCGGCGCCCACCCGACGCGACAGCCGGGCCCTCGGTTTGTCGGCCATCAGGCACAGAACGCGAAACGGTCCACCGACTCCGCCGGCGGACCGTCGCGAAAGATCGAGG
>NZ_JBHUYJ010000237.1:0-1691 GCF_042668715.1 Streptomyces sp. NPDC057271 | reverse complement strand
CCGCGTGGAGATCACGCCACGGTCAAGCAGCCGCATCATCTGCTCCGCCACCACCACCTGCGACGGAAACACCCGCCTGGTCCCGAACGCCTTCTGCGCTATCTCGGCCGGGTCGTCCACGCCCTGATCGATCAGTTCCCGGACCCGCTGCAGGACTCTGCCGCGCACGCTCCCGGCCGTGACCGGTGCACCGATCAGCCCCAGCGCCTGCAACCACGGCACGGAGGAAATGTAGCTCGTTTGCCATGTGATCCCCATGCCTGCGAAAGCTTTCGAGCCGCTACGGAAACTGACGTCCTCGCCGGCGTCGACGGCTTCCCATACCTCATCGAAGAACATTTTCATGACGCTCACCGCGCGGCGTGTGCCAATTCGGGCTGGGTGATAGGGCTCCAAGCCGAAGGCCTGCAGCCAGCCATTCACCTGCTCTGCCTTGACCGTCCGATCCAGGTGGAGATCCGGGTAGGCAGAACGAACGAGATCACTGATGCGATATTTTCCTGTTCGGACGACGGAATCTGCCGCGGTGAAGATTGCCAGGTCGATACGGCGGGCCAGTTTCTGTGGCTCGGGAAGCTGCTCCCATTTCTCCTTCGCCCTCGGGGTGCTGTCAGGCCCGGGAATCGCGGGAGGCGGCCTGTCGCCGACGGCATCCACGATGATCTGCGCAAGTCCCGGGAACTGCGGGTCCTGCAGGTTCAGGTCCGCGCGGAGCAGTTCTTGGACGAGTACGACCTGGTCGATGCCTACCTGCTCGGTTCCCAGGAGCTGGGCCGCGATGGTGGCCGGATCCGAGCTGCCGGAGCGGTCACGTTCCTCGCGGGCGGCCTGCGCGAGCCGGTACCGCACACCGCCTTGGAGGAGCGGTGAGTCATCCAGCCCCCACCCCGCATATATGGCGCGGAAGATGACACCTTTCCGCCATTCGGCAATATTTCCCTGATCCTCATCCTCCCGTTCTTCAGCATCCCGATTCAGGGGAAACTTTCGAGCGAGATGAAGGAACACGGGAACTTTGAACCGCCTTGTGGAGTTGTGCATTTCATCAGCCAGTGGCTTGAACTGATTGAAATCCTTCCCTGTGGCGGGCAGTGCGCCGGTGAGGCCGGCGGCCATAAGCCAGCCCCGTACCGTCTCGTGACGAGACCAAGTGTTCAGTCTTCGCCGGGCCGGCTCGGCTGACAGGCCCCGGTCCTCCCCCCAAATGGAGAACACCAAGGCGCCCAGGCTCAGTTTGCGATTCCCGCTTTTGTGGACGATGGCGTGGGCGGCGCTCCAGATGGCGTAGTCGATTACCTGGGGAAGGGTGGGGTTTTCGGGGAGGGTGGGCTCCTCCTCGCCCATGAGGGAGATGATCAGGCGTGCGGTGGCTTGGGCGGCTTCGGGGGTGACTTTGAGGGCCGGGGGGGCGAGGTAAGCGGCGAGGGCGAGGTGGGTGGCGAGGAGGGCGGGGGTGGGGTGGGGGCCGAAGAGGGTGGTGGCGATGGCGTGGTAGTCGAGCCGGTGGGTGCTTTGTGCTTCGGCTGCTTCCCGCGCGCGAGTGAGGAGGTCGGCGTAGGCGTTGGGTGTGGTGGCCGGGATGCTGGTGCTGACCGTGGTGTCGGTGGCGGGGATGCTGGTGGCTGTGGGGTCTGGGGTGGTGGTGTTGCTGGTGGTGGGTGGGTTGTGGCGGGTGAGGTAGGCGAGGGTGC
>NZ_JBHUYJ010000236.1:0-1740 GCF_042668715.1 Streptomyces sp. NPDC057271 | reverse complement strand
ATGTACAGCTGCGGCGAGACCTGCTTGCCGGTCTGGCCGACCTGGTTGGAGTGCGGGTACCAGCCGGCGTCGACGGCGGCACGCGAGGCGCCGACCGCCGCGCCCAGGGAGTCCGCGAGCTTCTCGACGACCTCGAAGCCCTCGGCCGCGCCGACACCACGGCCGCCGGAGACCACGATCGCGGACTCGGTCAGCTCGGGGCGGCCGGTCGAGACGCGCGGGGTGCGCGAGACGACCGTGGCGGCGTTGCCGGTGAAGGCGACGGTGACGTTCTCGACCGTACCGGCGGCCGGGGCGGCCTCCGGGGCGGCGGAGTTCGGCTTGACGGTGATGACCGGCACGCCGTGCGAGACCCGCGACTTCACCTGGTACGAGGCGGCGAAGACGGACTGGGTCGCGACCGGACCCTCGTCACCGGCCTCCAGCTCCACGGCGTCGGTGATCAGACCCGAGCCGAGACGGAGCGCGACGCGCGCGGCGACCTCCTTGCCCTCGCCCGACGACGTCACCAGGACGGCGGCGACGCCCTTGTCCTTGGCGATCTGGGTGAGCGCGTCGACCTTCGGCACGACGAGCCGGTCGGCGAACTCGGCACCGTCCGCGACGTACACGGTCGCGGCGCCGTACTCCCCGGCGGTGGCGGCGATCGACGCCGCGGCCTCGCCGGCGCCGAGCACGACGGCCGTCGGCTCGCCGAGGCGACGGGCCAGCGTGAGCAGTTCGAGCGCCGGCTTGCGGACCGCACCGTCGGCGTGGTCCACGAGAACCAGGATCTCAGCCATGATTCCTTGCTCCTGAACGATAGTGACGGTGGGTCAGATGAACTTCTGGGCGGACAGGAACGCGGCGAGCTGCTTGCCGCCGTCGCCCTCGTCGGTGACGATCGTGCCCGCGGTGCGGGCCGGGCGCGCGGTGGCCGACTCGACCAGCGTCCACGACCCGGCGAGGCCGACCTCGTCGGCGTCGATGCCGAGGTCGTCCAGGTCCAGTTCCTCGACCGGCTTCTTCTTCGCGGCCATGATCCCCTTGAAGGAGGGGTAGCGGGCCTCGCCGGACTGGTCGGTGACCGAGACGACGGCGGGCAGCGGAGCCTCGATCAGCTCGGTGGCGGCGTCGCCGTCCCGGCGGCCCTTCACCAGGGTGCCCTCGACCGAGACCTCGGAGAGGAGGGTGACCTGCGGGAGGCTCAGCCGCTCGGCGAGCAGCGCCGGGAGCACGCCCATGGTGCCGTCGGTCGACGCCATGCCGCAGATGACCAGGTCGAAACCGGTCTTCTCCAGGGCCTTGGCGAGGATCGCGGAGGTGCCGATGACGTCGGTGCCGTGGATGTCGTCGTCGTTGACGTGGACGGCCTTGTCGGCGCCCATCGACAGCGCCTTGCGCAGCGCGTCCTTGGCGTCGTCCGGGCCGACGGTGACGACGGTGACCTCGGCGTCGTCGGACTCCTCCGAGATGCGCAGCGCCTGCTCGACGGCGTACTCGTCGAGCTCCGACAGCAGGCCGTCGACCTCGTCGCGGTCGACCGTCAGGTCGTCGGCGAAACCACGGTCGCCGGTCGCGTCGGGTACGTACTTCACACAGACAGCGATCCTCAGGGTCACGGCCTGGCTCCTTTCAAGCGGTCAAACGGTCAAGTGACGGACGACTACGGGAGGTTGCGGGCCATGACGATGCGCTGGACCTGGTTGGTGCCTTCGTAGATCTGGGTGATCTTGGCGTCGCGCATCATGCGCTCGACGG
>NZ_JBHUYJ010000235.1:0-1777 GCF_042668715.1 Streptomyces sp. NPDC057271 | reverse complement strand
CCTAGACCCGTCCTCCGCACATGCTTCGTTTGGTGGGACGAGCGGTTGATGTGATGACCGATTGGTCGTGGGTTCGTTGGTCTGGGTATGTCGTCGATTTCACGGTCCGCGCGGCCTCGGGTGCGGCGTCCTCGGTTCAACATCGAGATCACACCCGTGGTGGAGAGGCGTCTGGGTGCTCTGCCTGCCTCTGCCGAGTTTCTGCGCCGGCTGGACGTGGCCGGGATCATCGACGAGCTGTGTCCGGTGCGCGAGGTCGCGCATCTGACGCATGGGCAGGTCATCGAGGTCCTGGTGGCCAACCGGCTGTCCGCGCCCGCACCGCTGGTCCGGATCGGCGACTGGGCCCGTGAGTGGGCCGTGGAGGAGGTCTTCGGGATCGAACCCGATCTGCTCAACGACGACCGGATCGCCCGCGCCCTGGACGCGATCGCTTCCCAGCTGGAGAACATCGTCGGCAGTGTGGGGGCGAGCGCGATCGCCGAGTTCGGGATCGATGTCTCGCGCCTGCACTGGGACATGACCAGCATCTCGCTGCACGGCTCCTACGAGGACCCGGAGGATGGATTCCCGCAGGTCAAGTACGGTCATCCCAAGGACCGCCGGACGGATCTCAAGCAGATCCAGGCCGGCATCGCGATCTCGGGAGACGGCGGCATCCCGGTCTTCCACCGTGCCTACGACGGCGGGGCGGGCGAGGTCTCCCAGGTCGTCGGGGCGATGACCACCCTGCGGAAGGTGGCCGCGCCCCGCGACTTCCTGATGGTCGGCGACTCGAAGCTGGTCTCCTACCCCAACCTGCTGGCCCTGCAGGAGGCCGGGGTGAAGTTCATCGCCCCGGCACCCGCGGCCAAGATCCCCGATGGCCTGTTCGCGGGCCTGGACCTGGGCGAGGCCCGTCTGGTCGACTACACCGCCGGGCGGGATGCGGGAAAACCACCCGGGCAGCGCGGGCAATACCGCGTGCTGGAGGACACCCAGACCCTGACCGGTCCACGCAAGCGGGACCCGGGTGTCACCGTGCGCCGGGTCCTGGTCCACTCCACCGCCAACGCCACCGCTCAGCAAGCCGCCCGCGACCGGCGTCTGGAACAGGCCCGTGAGGAACTGGACAAACTCCAGCACGCCTGCGGCGGCCGCCACTACGCCACCGCTGAGAAGGTCACAGCCCGCATCGGCGTGATCACCGCGAAGCGCCGTGTTGCTTCCTGCCTGGTCACCGCCATCCACACCGACGAATCCGGACGCCCCACCCTGACCTGGCACTTCGATCAGGAAGTCCTGACCCGCCAGGCAACCGCGGATGGCTGGTACGCACTGCTGACCACCCTCGATCCCACCGAGGCAGACGCGGCCGAGGTCCTGGTCCGCTACAAAGGCCAGCCGGTGGTCGAGCGCCGCTACAGCGACTTCAAGGGCCCGCTCGCCGTGGCCCCCGTGTTCTTGCAGCACAACCGGCGAATCGCCGCCCTGATCACCGTGATCGCTCTGGCCCTGCTGGTGTTCTGCCTCATCGAACGACAGGTCCGCCAGGCCCTCGGCGGCGATCAGACCATGCGGGGTCTCTACCCCGACAACCGGGCCGTCCGGCCGACCGGACGCATGATCCTCTACCACCTCGCCAGCCTGCGGATGCGGGCAGGAACAGCCACAGACCCACCAACGATCGCGATCACCCGTGGTGTTCAAGCCCACCTCCTCGCACTACTCGGCATCGACGAAACCCGCCCCCGCTGGCTGGACACCTGAAACACCATGTGCGAAGTCCGGGCCTAGA
>NZ_JBHUYJ010000234.1:0-1856 GCF_042668715.1 Streptomyces sp. NPDC057271 | reverse complement strand
CGACAGCCGGGCCCTCGGTTTGTCGGCCATCAGGCACAGAACGCGAAACGGTCCACCGACTCCGCCGGCGGACCGTCGCGAAAGATCGAGGTTAGAGGCGGGGGAGCCGGGGTGAGAGTGGAGCGGATATCCCAACGGGCCGTAGCCCGGACCCCGTGAAACGTGGTCACCTCGTCCGGCGCAGCCGGACGTTCGGGACAAGGCGGAGCCCGGTCAGGGTCCATGGAGCGCGGCTTTCCCTTCGCGGGTCTGGGAGGGTTGGTCACCAACTCAAGCGCGGAGCAATGTATTCCGGCTACTGACCCGAGTGCCGCTTACGAAGAGAGGGGGCTTGGGCCCACCCGAAGCGACGCAGCGCATGCACAGTATCTGACAGTCGCTCAAAGTTGTTTTGCAGGAAGTGATCATACCGGTATAGTAGGCGAGAGTTGCTGATTTTCAGCATGAGGGATTGGGTCTTGGGGGTAAATGTGAAGAGTTTTGCAAGGGCTTTGGCTTCATTCTCTGCTGTATCGGCATTGATTCTGACTGCTACCGGTACAGCACAAGCCGCTACGGCGGCACCGGATGCGACGATTGTCTCCGTGTGTTACCGGGCCCACGTTTCGGGTGTGGGATGGGAGAGTAAATTCACTTGCGGTGGATGGTCAGGAACTGTGGGACAGAACAGGGCTATCGAAGCTCTACAGATCAGCGCATACGGGGTTGGCTGGTTCTGCGCCCAGGCTCACACGCGGAACGTAGGCTGGGGCCCGAAGGAGACGTGTGCGGAGGGCGGCCAGACCATCACCATTGGAACCACCGGACAAAACCTTCCGATGGAAGCTATTCGTTTCAGTAGCCCCAGGACTGTATGGGCAAATGCGCACGTACAGAACGAGGGTTATACGGGCTACTCCATTGGTACCTGGATCGAAGCGGGTACGACCGGCAAGAATCAGAACCTGGAAGCTCTCTCGATGAGTTTCCGCTAGCCGCCAACTTTAGAACCCAGTGCAGCAATTGGGCTCGGCTTAGCGGGGCCCAATTGCCAGCCCCCTGCGGAGCGGGCTTGTCTTGGAGGCGAAGCCGGAAAAATACCGGGCGAGGGAGCGAAGCGGACCCGCCCAACGGGCCGAAGGCCCAGACCCCGTGAAACGGGGTCAGTTCCGGTCCGCAGCGAAGCGCAGGACCCCGGCCCGAAGGGCCGGCCCTGGGCTCGGCTGCGCCGAGCCTCGTCGAGCGCAGCGAGGCGTTTCATTGCTCCGGAGCGAAGCAGAGGAGCAGGCGCCGAAGGCGCCTCGGCCGAGCGCAGCGAGGCCAGTCTTACCTGAGCGCGCAGCGCTCAGGTACCCGCTCTGAAGGCTTCCTACTACTGCTCGCTGGGCAGCGCGCGGCCTGCGTCCGCCAGCAGTCCCGCCGGGACCCCGTCGCGCATCCATGCCTTCGCGACCATGCTGACCATGCCGCCCCGCCCGTGCAGCACCGGCCCGCCCACCATCAGTTCGCGAGCCGCGGCCGGCGCGAGCGGCAACCCCAGATAGGCCGCCGACGGCCGGGACCACGTCACGTCCCGCACCTCCCCCGCAGCCGTCGCACACCACGCGTGCGGATCCATCCCGTACGGCTCCAGGGCCCACCCCTCCACGTACAGCAGCGATTCGCCGTCGCGCGGCTCGCTCGCCCACAGCACCGACTCAATCAAGCGCGCACCCGGCTCACCTTGGCTCTGTCGGTGATCTTGAAATTTCCCGGCGTGGCGCCATGACCAGTGGGCATGCCCGGGCTGTTCCGTTGACCGTTGTGCTCGGCGAGGTGTCCGTTGTCTCTTCGTCCCCGTTCTGGTGAGCAAGTACCGGCTCTGACCGCGCAGGTCG
>NZ_JBHUYJ010000233.1:0-1960 GCF_042668715.1 Streptomyces sp. NPDC057271 | reverse complement strand
AACCGCTCACCCGCAGGCACCCTGACCTGCCCCACCCTCGCCACACCACAACCAACGAGCGCAGGACATTTAAGTCACCGGCATTGCGGCTAGGCCCGTACTTCGCGGGTCGTTGATTCGTATGGTGTGACCGGTCTGGGGGTGTCCTGGGTCGGTGGTGGGGCGTTGGGTGGGGTGTGTCGATGACTTCCCGGTCCCCGCAGCCACGGTCTCAGCGTCAGCGCCTTGAAGTGGCGGTGACGTCCGTGGTGGAGAAGCGTCTGGGCGCTCTGCCTGTCGCTGCCGAGTTTCTGCGCCGGCTGGATGTCGCCGGGATCGTCGACGAGGTGTGTCCTGGGGGTGCGAGTGCGCTGGTGACGCACGGGCAGGCGATCGAGGCGCTGGTGGCCAACCGGCTGACGTCGCCCGCGCCGCTGGTGCGGGTGGAGGACTGGGCCCGGTGCTGGGCGGTGGAGGAGGTCTTCGGGATCGAGCCCGGTCTGCTCAACGATGACCGTCTGGCGAGGGCTCTGGATGCGATCGCTCCGCACTTGGAGCACATCGCGGGCACGGTCGGGGCGCGGGCGATCGGTGAGTTCGGGATCGACGTGGCCCGGATGCACTGGGACATGACCAGCATGTCCGTGCACGGGGCCTTCCCGGCTGAGGGCCAGGAGGAGGACTTTCCCGTCATCGGCTACGGGCATCCCAAGGACCGGCGCTTCGATCTGAAGCAGGTCCAGGCCGGGCTCACGGTCTCGGCCGACGGCGGCGTCCCGCTCCATGCCCGGGTCTTCGGCGGTGGTGCGGCCGAGGTCAGCCAGGTCGTCGGCGTGATGAAGGACCTGCGGGCCATGGCCGGCGAGCGCGGCTTCCTGATGGTCGCCGACTCCAAGCTGGTGTCCTACTCCAACGTGGGCGCCCTGCTGGCGGCCGGGGTTGAGTTCATCGCCCCGGCCCCGGCAGCGCAGGTCAAGGACGAGGTCTATGCCGCTCTCGATCCCGCGCGGGCCACGGTTGTGGACTGGACGCCGGAGAGGGACGCGGACAAGCCGCCCGAGAAGCGGGAGACCTACCGCGTGCTGGAGGACGCCCATACCCTGACCGGCCCCCGCAAGAGCGATCCGCCGGTCACCGTGCGCCGGATCCTGGTTCATTCCACCGCGAACGCCGCCGGCCGGCAGGCCGCCCGCAGCAAGCGTCTGGCCAAGGCCGCCGAGGACCTGAACAAGCTCACCGCTGCGGCCGGCGGACGCCACTACAGGACCCGGGAGAAGATCGTCGCCCGGGTCGGTGTCATCGCCGCCAAGCGCCGTGTCACCTCGTGTCTGCGCTGGACCGTCACCGACAATGAGGACGGCACCCCGGCCCTGGCCTGGCACTTCGACACCGACGTGCTGGACGCCGAAGCCGCTGTCGACGGCTGGTACGCACTGCTGACGTCCGTCCCCGGCGACCAGGCGGACGCCGGGCAGGCCCTGATCCACTACAAGGGCCAGGGCACGGTCGAACGCCGCTACCACGACTTCAAGGGCCCGCTCGCGGTCGCGCCGGTCTTCGTGCAGCACAACCGGCGTGTCGCCGCCCTGATCCAGGTCATCTGCCTGGCCCTGCTGGTCTTCTGCCTGATCGAGCGCCAGGTCAGACGGGCGCTGGGCCCCGAGCAGACCATGACCGGCCTCTACCCGGGCAGCCGCCGCGTCCGCCCCACCGGCGGCATGATCTTCAACCACCTCGGCGAACTCACCTTGCGGATCGGCCACGTCACCGACCCGCCCACCGTCCAGATCACCCGCGGCGTCCAACTCCACCTTCTCGACCTACTCGACACCGAAATCGGACAAACCCGCTGGCCACAGACCTGAAACGATAACCCGCGAAGTCCGGGGCTAGTGCCGCATCAGGCAACGTTCGCCCTGTCGACGACGGCGCGTAGGTGCCGGTCGTCGGCGTGGCGGTTTCGCCAGATGATGTAGCGGCG
>NZ_JBHUYJ010000232.1:0-2120 GCF_042668715.1 Streptomyces sp. NPDC057271 | reverse complement strand
CCGCCCGGCAGCACCTCCACCTTGCCGCCCCCCCGCACCTGCAGCACCGCCCGCAGACGACCGGCCCCCACATGCTCCACCCGCACCCCCACCCGAACCCCGCCCAGCCCATCCACCACCGCCGGCAGCAAGGGCATCACGGGCACAGCATGCTCCGCGGCCTCCCGTCGCTGCCGCAACAGCTCCTCCACCAAAGCGACCTGCTGCTCCCGCGGCTCCCTGCCCGGGGCGTAGATGCGCTGCGCGATCAGCCACGCGTCCGGCTCCCCGCCCGCCGCCGTGAGGGCACCGGCCAGCGTGTCCACCGCCTTGCGGATCACATCCCGCGCACCACCCCGCCGGAGACCGTCACCACGAAGACCAGCAGCCAGCCAGAAACCCTGCACCATGTACTTGGCCGACTTTCTGCCCATCTTCGACCCGGCCTGCGTCATGGTGAGCGGCTCACCCTTGTCGTCCACCTGCCCGGCCAGCGCGAAGCCCTGCCTCATCTTGTCCACCGTGAACAGCACGTTCTTGGCTTTCCCCAAGGTCACCTGGGCGCCCGAGGCGAAGAGCAGAGCACGGCTCAAGGCGACTTGACTCCTTTCGTAGATGACATGGGGTGGGGCGAAGTGTTCCGCGTAAGCAGAGGGCTCGAGGGGAGGGGCGCCGGGCGACTGCGCCAGGGCGAGGTGAGCGGCGTAATCAGCCGCCACCTCCTGGGCATAGCCCTCACCACTGGGTGGTTCAGGAGTGGATCCACGCAGCCGGTCCAGATCATCCAGCCGGACCGCATCCAAACCGTCCTGATTCGCTGCGCCGCCGACTTCCGCCATCGCACGGTTCTGCCGCAGGAACTCCTCGACCAGTACGACGTGCTGCGCCTCAGGCCTTCGGCCGGGGGTGTAGATCCGTTGGGCGATCAGCATAGGATCGGGCACCTTGCCGGCCGTGGTGAACACGTCGGCCAGCTCACGCACCGCCTTGCGCACCACGTCCCGCGCCCCGCCCTCCGTGATGGCGAACACGCCGAGACCTGTAGCCATCCAGAAACCCCGCACATAGTTCGTAAAACTCACCTCTGTCATGGCCTTCGCGGCCGAGGCGGGGGTATGAGGCTTGTTAACGCTCTGCTGTTGGTAGGCGATATCAATACTCTGCCGCAGGAAATCCGAGTTGAGATGCCTCACGGTATGTGCGTTGAATTTTAGTCTGGCTCCGCTGGCGAACAGCAGTCCCGCTGCTGTCTGGGAGTACTTGTCGGAGCCCTGCGTGAGGTACTTGTTGTAGGGAGCGTGATTGAGGAGCGCGCCGGAGCGGGAGTGGGCGAGGGCGAGGGCTGTCCCGTAGTCGGCCGCGAGGCGCGGGTCACTGAACGGCTCCGCGGGAAGCTCCGGCCCGGAGTCACGCAGCCGCTCCAAGTCGTTCAGGGGGATGGTGTCGAGGTTGGGCGGTGTGGTGGTGTCCGAGGTCGCCATGAGGTACGCCGAGTGCGTCGGGTCGGTCACCGCGGTGACGGCCTGTTGGCCGGAACTGTTGTCGGTGTGTTGCCGCAGGAACTCCTCCACGATAAGAACCTGGTTCTCGAGCGGTTCTTCGTGTGGTGAGTAGATGCGCTGGGCGATCAGCCGGGGATCGGGGGCCTTGCCGGCCGTGGTGAACACGTCGGCCAGTTCATACACCGCTTTCCTTACCACGTCCCGTGCCCCGTTCGGGGTGATGTCGTATTCACCGAGACCTGCCGCCATCCAGTGGCCGCGCACCACATAGGAGACGGTTCCTGTTGAACTGCCTGTTCTGATGCCGAGCAGCTGGCGCGCCACATCAAACGGGTTGCTCTCTTCGCCCTTTCTCGCCTTCCAGGATAGATCGAACGTTTTCTTCGTGATCGACGCATCTATCCACTTGTTCTTATCGGAGAGCTTGACTCGGCCCCCGGATGCGAAGAGCAAGCTGTTGGCGGTGCTGGTGCGGGCGTTGTTGTTGAGTCTCTCGGTGAGCTGCTTGAGAAAATCTTTGGCAGCAAGGGGTGTGTTGAGGGGCGAGGGGGCGAGGGCGAGTGCCATGGCGTAGTCGGCTGCCTTGGCCGGGTCGTAGCCCTGGCTGTGGTCCGGTTCCCCGGGGGTTTGCCGGCGCAG
>NZ_JBHUYJ010000231.1:0-2183 GCF_042668715.1 Streptomyces sp. NPDC057271 | reverse complement strand
TCAGGGCTCCCTGGTTCGGTGGCATGCGGAAAAGCAGCAGCTGTCTCCACTTCACTGGAGTGAACTCAGCTACGCCGAGGCGGTGTTGGGGTGGCTTGACGACTGCCGGTTCATCAAGCGAGCGGTGTCGCTTGCCACGCGGCACGTAGGTGTGGTGCAGGTTGGCCAGGTAGAGCTGTTGGCCGTTGCGGCTTACCGCTGCGAGGTCGACCGCCCGGCCGGGTTCCTTCACGCGGCGTCCTTCCACGCTGCACAGGCGGCACATTCCGGCGTCGCCGATCGTCGTGTGGAAGCCGCACACCATGCATTCGGCCATCGGATAGTGGGTTGCCCACCAGCGACAGCTCCAGCAGTACCAGCTATGGGCGCGATGGACACCCCAAGCCAGGCAGCTGCGGCACGCCCCGGGATGCATCGGGGCGCCTGGGTGGCACGAGTCGCACTGGCCCTGGCTGAAGTATCGGTCGCGGGCCCCGCAGCTTCGGCACGGAGGCGGCACGACGGGCCCTCCGGGAAGGCACTCGTAACAGAAATCCATCCGCGGCTTGGTCCACGCAACGCGGTGAACCTGGCAGATCGCGCACTTGGAGGGCGGCGGAGTGCTCACAGGGGCGGTTCCGATCGGGGACGTCCGAACCGTGGCGTGACCACCACGGAAGTGTCCGACGTGGCGGACGCTGCCTGCTGCTGCTCGGGACGGCGTGCAGCGACCTTGTCGGGCTCTCTGATCAGCAGAGCGGTGGGGTCGCAGTCGAGAACCGAGCAGATCACGTCCAGGTCATCGAGGCGGATCGTGGTAGGAGTGCCGGTCCACAGCGCGGACATTTTCCCCGCGCTGATCTCCAGCCCAGCCGCCGCGAGTTGGCGGCGCATGTCCGTGGACTTCCAGATGCCGTGCTCGGCTGCCTTCATCCGCAGATTCCAGCGCACGAGATCACACCTCCATTCCGAAGCGAGCTTCGAGCCGCTGGTTGGCCTGGGTCCACGCCCGTTCGATGTGCTCGCTGCGCACGTGGATGTAGCGGGTCGTGGTGGACAGCCATTCGTGCCCGAGCAATTCCTGAAGCGCCTTGAGGTCCATCCCGTCGCCATACAGAGAGGAGGCGCAGTAGTGCCGAAGAACGTGGGGAGTCAGCTGGCCGGCCCATGCAGGCAGCCACAGCTTCGTCTGGGCCTTCAGGGCCTGACGCAGGGCATCGTCGCCAACCCGCGCACACCGGTTAAGCAGCTCGTCGTGGCGCTCGCTGGGCAGCATCGGCGCGTCCGCGTTCGACCAGTCAGCTCCGAACTGGTGGCGGACTTCGGCCAGCCACCAGTCGATCAGCTGGTCCGCGCCGTTGATGGCGGGGACCAGCCGGGGCTTGGGACCGCGGCCTCTGCTGCCCTTGCCGAACCGGACATGCAGCTTCCCAAATTCTCCGAGATCGGGGCGCCAGTCGCGGATGTCGAGCATGACCGTCTCGTTGATCCGCAGGCCCAGGCGTCGCCAGAGCGAGGCGGCAAAGTAGTTCCGCGCCGCGGGAAGGTACTTACGCGCCTCGGGAATGCTCGCGCGCCACTGGCGGAAGAGCACATCGACCTCGGTGTCGGACGGAGGGATGCGCAGCTCCCCCGCCGCCTGGCCCGGAGGCCGGTTGTACTCGTCAACCGGTTGCTCGACGACGTATCCCGTCAGCGCATGGATGTCGCCCTGGTAGCGGCTGATCACGAAGTCGAAGAACTGCGCCACCGTGCCGGCCTTGCCAGCACGTGTGTTGGCGGTGTTGCCCAGCCGCCGGAGGCCCGCCAGGAACCGATCCGCGTCGTCGCAGGTAGCCGTCCACAAAGGGCCCGACAGGGTTCGTGCGAAGTCGATCACCACCGTCCGGCTACTCCCGATGTAGCCATCGGTCAGGCCAGCGGACGCCATCGCCAACGCGTACTGGTCGACGATCTCCTGCTCGAAGACCTCGACCTCCTCGGCCGTGCGCAGGGCTCGGGCCGAGGCCAGATTACGGACGACAGCAAGGGTCATCGGCTGCTCGGTTCACAGAACTGGCGCATGCGTCAGAGATACAGCCGAGGCTTCAGGAATCTCGACGGAACGACGGATTCTTCATCCCGTCGAGTGAACCCCCGCCGACCTGCACCTGCAGGTCACAACAACGTGCCCGCAGAAATCGAACCCGCGGGAGTAGAGACAT
>NZ_JBHUYJ010000230.1:0-2324 GCF_042668715.1 Streptomyces sp. NPDC057271 | reverse complement strand
CGCCGCTACATCATCTGGCGAAACCGCCACGCCGACGACCGGCACCTACGCGCCGTCGTCGACAGGGCGAACGTTGCCTGATGCGGCACTAGTTCGGCTTCATCTACAACAAGCAGCAGCTGAAGGAGGCCCCCAAGACCTGGGAGGAGCTGCTCGACGGGAGGTTCAGGAACAAGCTGCAGTACTCGACCCCCGGTGTCGCGGGTGACGGCACGGCCGTCGTGATCAAGGCGATGAACGACTTCGGCGGCCAGGCGCCTGCGATGGAGTACCTGAAGAAGCTCCAGGCCAACAACGTCGGCCCGTCCTCCTCCACCTCCAAGCTCGCCCCCAAGGTCGACAAGGGTGAGATCCTCGTCGCCAACGGCGACGTCCAGATGAACTTCGCCCAGTCGAAGTCCATGCCGAACCTCGCCATCTGGTTCCCGGCCAAGGAAGGTGCCAGGCCGACCACCTTCGCGCTGCCGTACGCCGCCGGCCTCGTCGACAAGGCCCCACACGCCGAGAACGGCAGGAAGCTGCTCGACTTCATGCTCGGCGAGCAGGCCCAGCGCGAGGTCAGCTCGATCGGCGGGGGCTTTCCGGCCCGTAAGGACATCAAGACGACCGACACCAACGCGATCGAGCTGGCCGAGCTGATCGAGGGCGTCGAGATCTTCGAGCCCGACTGGGCCGACATCGACGAGAACCTGACCACGTACGTCGACGCCTGGAAGACGGCAACCGGAAGCTGACCGCGGGCCTCCAAGAGTTCACCGCACGGCCCTGGAATCCCTCCGCATGTAGCGGAAAGATAACGGGTACGGACCAACGCCCCCGAGGAATCGGGGGCGTTGGCGTGTCCTCGCCCCTTCTTCTCCCTCTCCACGGAGGATCCAGATGCCGATCACCGGCATATCCACCGACCTGTCCACCGACGTCTCCCGCCGCGCCGTGCTCGCCGCCGCCGGTACCACCGCCGCCCTCGCCGCCGCGGGCACCGTCGCCGCCGCGCCGGCCGCCCGAGCCGCCGGCGCCGCAGCCCCCACGCTCCCGAACGGCACCAGCAAGGACAAGGTGCTCGTCGTCGGCATGGACGGACTGCGGTACGACCGGATCGACGCCGCCGACGCGCCGACGATGAAGTCCCTGATGGCGAACGGCACGTACGGCCTGTCCCTGCTCTACGCCAACCCGATGGCCGCCACCTCCTCCGGCCCCGGCTGGTCGACCATCTCCACCGGAGTCTGGCCCGACAAGCACGGCGTGAAGGACAACACCTTCATCGGCAAGAACTACGCCGAGTACCCGGGATTCCTCGCCCGGTTGAACCAGGTCCGCCCCGACCTCTCGCTCTTCGCCGCCGTCGACTGGCCCGAGCTCGACACGCACGGCACGGTCACCCCCGGCGCCGACGCCAAGCTCGTCCGCGACAACGACTACGCCGTCAACGACAAGATCATCACGGACGCCACGGAGGACATCCTCCGCAACCAGAACCCGGACGTCCTCTTCGTCTACTTCGGCGAGACCGACGCGATCGGCCACTCCTACGGCGCCGCCAGCCGGAAGTACCTCGACGCCATCGCCGTCCAGGACGGCTACCTCGGCCGTCTCCTCGCCGCGATCAAGGCCCGCCCGGCGTACGCCTCCGAGCGCTGGACCGTCATCGTCACCACCGACCACGGCCACACCGACCGCGGCGGCCACGGCGGCTCCGCCATCGAGGAGCGCCGCACCTTCGTCCTGGCCCAGGGCCCGGGCATCGCCGCGGGCGCCCGCCCCATCGACACCCGACTCGTCGACGTCGCCGCCACCGTCTTCCACCAGCTCGGTATCGTCCCCGACGCGTCCTGGGGCCTGGACGGCAAGCCGATCCAGCAGCGCTCCACCGACCCCTTCGACGCGCTGCACTCCTCCCTCGGCGGCCGCGTGGACGAGTCCGGCATCCCCGCCGGAGTCCTCGGGTTCACCCACACCGCACCCAGCGGCTGGTCCGTGATCAACAACGCCATGGGCACCGGCGGCATGGCCGAGTGGCGCGGGTGGGCCTTCGCGACGGACGAGTTCTGGTCCCGCACGCAAGCCGGCCAGTCCCGCGAGCTGAACGTCCGCGCCCGGGGCGTCTTCGCCGTCGCCGACTCCGACGAGTGGTCCGACAGGTCGTTCTCCGGTACGTACGACTCGACGCTGGTCACCCCCGCGTACAGCGTCTCCGGCAAGACGCGGACGACCCTCGACTTCACCACCTTCTACCTCTGATCTTGGCCAGTGCTCCGCCCTTCAGGGCGGGGGTGAAGGCCATCCTTGGACCGGAGGCGCGGAGCGCCGGAGTGCTCTGTGTC
>NZ_JBHUYJ010000229.1:0-2406 GCF_042668715.1 Streptomyces sp. NPDC057271 | reverse complement strand
CGATCGCAAGGCGGAGGGAGGAGAGCGCAGCGGGCTGCGCCGACGACCGACAACGCGGCGAGCGTGCCAGGCGCCGCCGGGCAGACGGGACTTCGACGACACCCCCTAGACCACCGGGCCACCCCACAGTCCGGGGACGGGATGGCCCGGTGGCCCCTGCACCCCCCGGTTCGGGAGGGTGGGGCCACCGGGCCGGGTGCCGGCCGTGCGGCCGGGGCGGACTACCTCTGGTCGATGGGCAGGGCCAGGTCGGTGACCTGGTACTTGGCCGGGAAGGCTCCCTTGCCGGTGACCTTGCCGGTCAACAGGTCGACAGCGTATAGACGGTAGGCGCCGCTCGTGCCGATGGCGGCGAAGCCGTGGTTCATGCCCTTGGCGGGGTCGTAGTGGATGTCGAAGCCCGCGTCCCGGCCGGCGTCCACGCCGAGGCTACCGGTGGGCGCGAGGGTGCCGGCGTTGGCCGGGGACTGCAGGGAGATCCGGTCCGCCATCGTGTCCAGGTCGAACAGCGTCGTGGACGTCGCGGCGTTCAGGTCGTTGTTGGTGTAGGCGGCTCCGGTGACGCCCATGGCGGTCGACGGCGGCGTCGTCGGGTTCGTGAGGGTGCCGTCGACGGTGGTGGTCAGCGGGGCGGCCGCGTCGTCGATGTTGTGACGCAGGTTCTGTCCGGTGTCGGAGATCACCCGCAGCCGGTTCGCGGCCGGGTTGAAGTCCACGCCGAACGTGGTCCCGGCCAGTGCCACGGTCAGCTGAGACACCTTGACGGCCTTGGCGTTCGCGGTGTCCAGGGTGTAGATGCCGCCCTTGTCGCCGACGCCGTACAGCTTCTCGTTCTGGACCCGGAAGTCGATCCCGACGACCTCGGTGTCGCCGGACAGACCCGAGATCCTGCCCAGCGACCAGGTCTTGGACGGCTTGTGGACGTCGAACTCGACCAGGCGCTGGTCGCCGGTCAGCCCGATGGCGGTCAGGGCCTTGTGGTCGTGGGCGGGCGAAGTCTGCGACGGGGTGACGGAGGCCGCCAGAGCGGGTGCCGCGCACAGGGTGGCCAGAACGACCGCCGATGCGGCGATCACGGTGGGGTTACGCATGCTTACTCCCGTGTTGTGGCGCCTTGGCCGGAGTTGGCGAAAGCATGTGGGGGTTCGTCACCACCGCCGCACCGGACGGGTGCCTGGGGCGGATGCCACCCGCATGGTCCAAACGGGATGGCCCGAGCGGCGTGGCCCACGCCACATGGCCCGAGCGGTTGCGCCTGAGGTGACCGCCCCACACCGCGCGCCGCCTGCCGGCAAGCTCGGGCCGACGACCCGCCCGCCGGGGGAGGCGCCCCTAGGGGGGCCTGGTGGATCAGGCCGCGAGCCCGGAATGATCCACAAGACATCCCCAGCTAGTGCTGTGACCGCATAGGCTCGCCGGGTTGGCGGTCAGATGGGCGGTGACGTCCGTTCGAACCAGAGGTGTGGTGGCCGAGCCTGTGCGGGTGCGCAGACCTACCGACCAGGAAGGGCAGAAGCTGCAACAGATCGTGCGCTGAGGCAGTACCACCTCGGTGCGCTACCGGCGGGCGATGCTGCTGCTGGCGTCCGCCGGCGGGAACCGCGTTCCGGCGATCGCGCAGCTGGTCCAGGCCGACGAGGACGCGGTGCGACAGTTCACTCTGGCCGACTCCGACCATCCGAACCACACGGTGCAGACCCAGGTCCTGCACCGATACCTCCGCTGGCGCAACGCCAACGCCCGCCACCCCGACGTACTCGCTGTCCAGCGCAAGGAACGCGCCCGCATCCGCAGCGAGAAGGGCATCCGTTGGGGCGGACGTGCCCTCGCGCCAGCAGGCTGACCAACCCGTTACGCGGCAGGCGCGGCAAGTGACTTTCAGCCTTCCCGAGGTTCGACCGGGCCAGCTGTCCGGGCAGCTGAATCCTTGCGTTCCGCGAGCAGGAACAGGACCGCAGCGGCGGCGGTGAAGCCGAAGCCGACGTACATGCAGGCCGTGACCGTCTCAAACGAGGCGTCGGCGATCCGGGGGATGCCGTTGACGAGCATGAGGGCGTAGATGCACAGAACTCCGTAGGCGCGAAGCCGCATCCCGGCCTGCCGCTTGCGCATCCACGGTGGTGTCCACCCTGCCAGTATCGCCACCGGCACCGGCAACACGAGCACCGTGGATACTGCCAGCGCTATCCAGTGGTACAGCGGATTGCCGTTCACCCCGTCCCCCTTTCGCAGGCGATCACCAGCCTACGGAGGGTTGGCGAGCCCGTCCATGCCGAACACCGCGAGGTTACGGCGAACCTATCCGGTCAGAGCTCTAGGCCCGGACTTCGCACATGGTGTTTCAGGTGTCCAGCCAGCGGGGGCGGGTTTCGTCGATGCCGAGTAGTGCGAGGAGGTGGGCTTGAA
>NZ_JBHUYJ010000228.1:0-2444 GCF_042668715.1 Streptomyces sp. NPDC057271 | reverse complement strand
AGCGGGCTGCCGGGCCGTTCTTCGCTTTCGCGTTTCCCTTTCCGGCGGTTCCGACTCTATCAGATCCTTTCGGGCCTGATTCCCAGTCAGCGGGGGTTGTCTTCACGGCTGTTGGGCCGTTCCGACGCTCAAACTCTAGCGGATTTCCCGGGCGGCTCATAATCGAGCCATTCGAAATGAATTTCGGCATGCCGAAATTCGT
Organism: Streptomyces sp. NPDC057271; assembly: GCF_042668715.1. Taxonomy (NCBI): domain Bacteria; kingdom Bacillati; phylum Actinomycetota; class Actinomycetes; order Kitasatosporales; family Streptomycetaceae; genus Streptomyces; species Streptomyces sp. NPDC057271. The sequence continues at coordinate 2,242 of NZ_JBHUYJ010000228.1, read as the reverse complement.
CCCGGCTGGGAGATCGTACTGAGTAGAGGTGCCGCATCAGCGGCGGGAGTGGCTGTCGCAGAACCGTTCCGGCCCCGTGACAACTCGGAGAACACTACGGATACGGCGGGGGCGTGTCAACCCCGGTCCGGTGACGCCCTCAGTCCAGGTCCGTGAGCCGGCCGCCGGCGTCAGGCTGGGTGTGCTCGACCCTGCGGAGGAGGCGGATCAGCATGTCGCCGAGGCCCGTGCGCTCCTCGCCGGTCAGGTCCTGGAGGAGCTCCTCCTCGAAGTCCGTCGCCATGCGCATCGCCTCGAGCCACTTCGTACGGCCCTCGTCGGTCAGCTCCACGATCACGCGGACGCGGTTGCTCTCGTCGCGGTCGCGGGTGACCAGGCCTTCGCCCGCCATGCGGTCGATGCGGTGGGTCATGGCCGCCGGGGTGAGTCCGAGGCGCTTGGCCAGCTCGCCCGGGCCCAGGCGGTAGGGGGCTCCGGCGAGGACGAGGGTCTTGAGGACCTCCCACTCGGCGTTGCTGATGCCCAGGTCGGCGAGCTGGCGACCGTACGCCACGTTCATCCGGCGGTTCAGCCGGCCGAGGGCGGAGACCACCTTCTCGACCTGGGGGTCGAGGTCCCGGTACTCGCGCTGATAGGCCGCGATCTGCTCGTCGAGGGTTGGCTCCTGCGGGGGGCGCGGGCCGGACTGCTCGGGGTTGTCGGACATGCGGGGAGTATCCCACGCTCACCGTTGGCGTTGAAGTCCTTCCATGTGTATTGTTAAGGATCGAATTTTAGTGTTGAAGTCTTCAGAGGTCAGGCCTACAGGTCTGAAGGTCTGAAGCTCCTGATCGAAGTGGGTGAGTGTGACCAAGGCGATGGGTGCAGCGATGCGCCGGATCCAGGCAGGCAGCGCGCTGAGCGCGTTCGGACTCGGCTTCACCGTTCCGTACCTCTATGTGTACGTGGCTCAGGTGCGGGACCTGGGCGCGACCACGGCAGGCATCGTGCTCGCCGTCTTCGCCATGGCCGCACTCGTCGTCCTGCCGTTCAGCGGACGCGCCATCGACCGGCGCGGCCCTGTCCCCGTCCTCCTCTTCGCCGCCGTCCTCGCGTCGCTCGGCGCGCTGGGCATGGGGCTCGCGGGCAGCGTGCCCGCTGTCGTCGGTTCGGCGGCGCTGCTCGGTGCCGGTACGGCCGTGATGCAGCCGGCGCTGGCGACGATGATCGTCTGGTGCTCCGATCCGGCCGGTCGTACCCGGTCCTTCGCCATGCAGTTCTTCCTGCAGAACCTCGGGCTCGGCATCGGCGGTCTGATCGGTGGCCAGCTCGTCGACGAGAGCCGGCCGGGCAGCTTCCTTCTTCTCTTCTCGATCGAAGCGGTCATGTTCCTCGTGCTCGCCGGGATCGTGCTGACCGTGCGGATGCCGGGCTCCCCCGCCCTGCAGGGCACCCGGCCGGCCGCATCCAAGGGCGGCGGTGTCCGGGCGCTGCTCGGGCACAAGGCCATGGTGCAGCTGTGCGTCCTGGGCTTCGTGCTGTTCTTCGCCTGTTACGGACAGTTCGAGTCGGGTCTCGCGGCGTACGGCACCGAGGCCGCGGGCATCCAGCCGTCGACGCTGGGGATCGCGCTGGCCGCCAACACGGCCGTCATCGTCGTCGCCCAGTTCGTGGTGCTGCGGTTCGTCGAGCGCCGCCGCCGGTCCCGGGTCATCGCGGCCGTCGGTCTGATCTGGGCCGTGGCGTGGGTGATCGCCGGATACGCGGGGCTCGGGCACGGCAGCCAGGCGATGGCGACCGCCGCCTTCGTCTCCACGTACGCCCTCTTCGGGCTCGGCGAGGCGATGCTGTCGCCTACCGTGGCACCGCTGGTCGCCGACCTCGCGCCGGAGTCGGCGGTCGGTCAGTACAACTCGGCGTTCGCGCTGGTCAAGCAGCTCGCGCTGGCCGTCGGTCCGGCCGTGGGCGGGCCCATGGGAGCCGCGCTGCACGGCCCGTACATCGTGACCTTCGTGCTCTTCTCGCTCGGGATCACGTTCCTTGCGCTGCGGCTCGGCAGGCAGCTCACGCCGGTGCAGGACCAGCCGTACCTGGCCACCAGGACCTCCCGGGTCGTGGCCCAGCACCTGCCCGAGCGGGAGAGCGTCTCCGCCTGAGCCCGGTCGGGCCCAAGGCCCTGTCGTCGAAGTCTCGCCTGGCCCGCGACGCCCGGCACCGCACCTCGCCGCGTTGTCGGAGCGCCCGAGTACGTCCAGTGGTCGGG
>NZ_JBHUYJ010000227.1:0-2560 GCF_042668715.1 Streptomyces sp. NPDC057271 | reverse complement strand
CAGAAGAGAAGGGTGACACTCATCACGGCCCCCGTTTTCGCTGGCCGTCCGGCGCAGCAAGTTCATACACGCTGCGCCAAGGCAAGGGGTTCGAAGGGAGCCCGGGGAGGCCGCCGCCTCCGCCTTCGGATATCGGCGACCTGGCTCTGGCGACATGAACTCGCAGCCGCATTCCACCGCCTGGCCGCACTGCCCCGTCCCGCCAGCTGACTCGCCGTCCCCGCCCACCCTCGACTCAAGGACCTCGGAGAACCCGACCCCGCGTCGGGCCCTCACTATGTCCACCGGCCGACACGGCCTCAAACAACCTCGCTCAGCCGCCCAGCAACCCCAACTGAAACGGCGAGGCTAGGCGTATTCGTCCCGCGGCAACCGCGCCCACCTGTACGCACTCTGGCAGGCAAACCTCGACCTCCTACGCCAATGCGTACTCCTTCGCCCCCACCCTGCGACACCACAAGATCCCCGACCGAGCCGAACTGGCTGACCGTCGATACAGATGCAGGCAGCCAGGACATCGATACCCGCAGCGCGTTGGCGGCGCTTTGCCCGGGACAATGCTCCCGGCTTCCTGGACGCTCAGCCGATGGAGGCGCTTCCGCGGGTCTACGAGGACGCGGGTCGGCTGGCATGCGGGTTCCGCCCCCGCCGGTTCGACGGGGACATACTTGCCGGCCGCTCTATGCCTCGGCCCGGTGGACCTGATCGCGCGTGCGCATCGCTTCGATCAGGCTCTTGGGCCGCATGTCCTGCCAGTTCTGCTCGACGTGGCTCAGACACGCCTCGCGGCTCGCGGCCTGCAGTTCCACGACCCAGCCGGCGGGTACTTCGGCGAAGGAAGGCCACAGCGAGTACTGGCCCTCGCCGTTCACCAGCACCTGGTACTGCGCTCCATCGTCCTCGAATGGGTTGGTCACGATGTGCTTCCCTTCTGCTGAGGGTCTCCGGCAGGTAGGAGAGTCGGTTGTCCTCCACGGCACGTCCTTCTTGTCTGTTGGGTTCATACCCGCTGCAGGCGGGGCATCCTGCGTCGGCGCTGGCTCCAGAACGTCCGCAGGCCTGTTCAGCCAAGCGCCGTCGGCCCGCTGCGCGGCGCGAGCAGCGACTCCTGCGCATCGTCGAAACGCATCACCGTCGCGCGCCGAGTGCCCAGGGTCAGCAGGGCGAGCGCCGTGACCATGTCCAGCAGTACGGCCACGGCCAGGCTCCCCGGACGCCAGCTGTCCGCCTACTGTTCGTCACCGCGGTCTCCGTACACGGCCAGCACCTGGAATCAGCTCAGTTGAAGTTGAGAGTCCACGAGGTTGAGGTCCCTATTGAACCGGCGCCAATGCGCGGGCCACCTGCTCGGCTCTCAGGTACGCCTCCTTCGGGGACGCGGCACCCTCGGAGACGTAGGGGTCGAAGTTGAGGTCGATGAACAGGTCGGTCACGCCGAACTCCTCATAGCAAACGAGGTCGGCGCGGATCTGGTCCGGGTTGCCCTGCAGTGGCCGGCGCTCCCGGAGCGTGGTTTCCCGAAGGTCAACCGTGGCTCGGCACACATAGCGGAGTGTCGCCGGATCTCGCCCGGCGTCCTCCATGCGTCGGGAGACTCGGTCGATCCAGCGCGGCCATTGATCGAACGGCATGTATCCGGCTACATAGCCGTGTCCGAACTGTACTATCCTGCGGATAGTTGCCTCGCTGTACCCACCGATGATCAGTGGGATCGGCGACTGCACGGGCCTCGGCCCGACAATCGCCTCGTTGATCAGAAAGTCCCTGCCTTTCGTCGAGACGACCTCGGACTCCAGAATCGCAGGCAAGGAAGCCAGGATCTCGTCCATCCGTGCGGCCCGTTCTTCATGGGGTATGCCTGCACCGGCGAACTCGTCGCGTGACCAGCCGGGCACGAGGCCGAGGTCCAATCGGCCGCCCGAGAGCATGTCCAAAGTGGCTGCCTGCTTTGCGAGCATCAGCGGTGACGCGTAGTACGGCGCGACGATCCCCCCGACGCCGAGACGGATACGCGAAGTCCGGGCGGCGACTGCCGCAAGTGCGACGAACGGGTCCACCGCGTCGCGGCCCGCCGCAGGCATCGGCTCATCCGGCCGGGGGGGAAAGGGGTCGAGGGGGTGGAGAGGGTACAGCAGGTGGTGAAAGGTCCAAACTGAGGCGTAACCAAGTTTCTCGGCCAGTTCGGCGAGGGCGTAGATGTTTTCCGCAGTCCCCCACCGACCGCCTGAGGGTAGGCCGAGGCCGATATGTATTCCCATCCCGTCAACCTTTCGTCTGTCGGATGTCCTCCATGCCACGGTCCTTGGAGGAATCCACTCGTCCGTCCCACCAAGCACGGAGCCGTATGGGAACGGTGCCCTTGCTTGTTCCGTGCGGCCGCAACAAGGCAAGGTCACCTCGTCGCAAATTCCTTACACGTACCCGACTCCCTCAAGGATCACTGGCAGTAGGGGTTGCGCACCTTCGGCTAGTACTCCAGCTGTAGATCGCGATCTTCATGTCTGGGCGGCTTGTCGCTGGTAGTGGCTGGTCTGGGATCGGGCCTGGTGGTGGCGTCGCC
>NZ_JBHUYJ010000226.1:0-2571 GCF_042668715.1 Streptomyces sp. NPDC057271 | reverse complement strand
TGACGGCGGCCATGGCAAGCTCCCCATAGGCGGCCATTTACCGCCCCACTGATGGCCACGGGTTTCCCCGCGTACGGCCAGATTTCTCCCCGCTCGCCCCGAGTAGTCCCGCTCGGCGAAGCTGGAGCGGGTGAAGAACAGCAGGGAGATCATGGAGATCCTTGAGGCTTACGACCTCACAGGCAGTTACCGTGCCGCGGCCGAGCTGGCCGGGTGCGACCACCACACGGTGGCGCGATACGTGAAGATGCGGGCGGCCGGCCAGCACCCTGACCAGCGCCGTCACCGGTCCCGGGCGATCGACGACTATCTGCCGAAGATCGAGGACCTGGTGGTCCGCTCGCAGGGCAGGATCCGTGCGGACGTGGTTCACAAGAGGATCGCCGCGATGGGCTTCACGGGCGGGGAACGCACCACCCGCCGCACCGTCGCCGAGGCGAAAGCCCAGTTCAGGGCCGGCCGGCGCCGCGTCTATCGGCCGTGGGTGACCGAACCGGGGCTCTGGCTTCAGTACGACTTCGGTGACGGCCCGGTGATCAAGGGCCGCAAGACCACGCTGTTCTGTGCATGGCTGGCCTGGTCCCGTTTCCGTGTCGTCATCCCGATCTGGGACAAGACGCTTCCGACGGTCACCGCGTGTCTGGACGCCACGTTCCGCCGGATCGGCGGGATCCCGGCCTACGTCCTGACGGACAACGAGAAAACGGTCACCACCGATCACGTCGCCGGGATCGCCATCCGTAACCCGGAGGTCGTCGAGGTCGCGAGGCACTACGGCACGACGATACGGACGTGCTTGCCGGCGGACCCGGAGACCAAGGGTGGCTCGGAGTCCACAGTCAAGATCGCGAAGGCCGATCTGGTGCCCCGGGATGTGAATCTGCGCGAGGAGTACAGGACCTTCGGCGAGCTGGAAGCCGCCTGCCGATCTTTCTGCGAAGAGGTCAACTCCCGCACGCACAAGGCGACTCGGCGCAAGCCCGTCGAGCGTCTCGCGGAAGAACAGCAGCGTCTGCACCCGCTGCCGAAGAGCCCGTTCACCGCCGCGTTCGGCACCACCCGCCGGGTCACCTGGGAGTCGACGATCTCCGTCGACGCGGTCCGCTACTCGGTCCCGCACCAGCTGATCGACACCCGGGTCTGGGCCCGTTTCCACGGCGACGAGCTGATCGTCACCGCTGTCGACGAGCACGGCTCGGCCATCGAGGTCGCCCGCCACCCGCGCGGCGAGCCCGGCTCGCCGGTCCTGGATGACGCCCACTATCCGCCGCGCGAGAACAAGGAAGCGGACCGCACCCCGCGGGCCACGTCCGCCGAGGAGGCCGCGTTCCTCCAGCTCGGCCCCGGCGCCGCGTCCTGGCTGGTGGAGGCCGGTGCGGCAGGGGTCCGCCGGGTCAAGGCGAAGATGGCCGAGGCCGTCGCGCTGTCGAAGCTCTACTCGGCAGCGGAAGTCGACCGCGCGCTCGGCACCGCTGCGGTCACCGCCCGCTTCGCGGACAAGGACCTCATGTCGATCCTCGACTACCAGGCCGTCCACGGGATGGCCGAGCCGGTCCGCCGCAGTGAGGACCACTCGCTGCAGCCCGGCACCTCCGCCTGGTCCGCCCTCGGCGCCCCGGCCGCGAGCACTCCCGATCTTTCCGAGTACGACGAAAGCGACCTCGCCTGATGGCCACCCCTCTTCGCACCGTTCCCGGCACCAACGGCGACCCGCTCGCCGAGGCCATCGACCTGACCCGGCGGCTGAAACTCCCGCACATCCGCAGGTCGCTGACCGACATCATCCCCACCGCGAAGGCCCAACGCTGGGATCCCGCCGAGGTCGTCCGTGTCCTTCTTGCCGAGGAAGCCGCCGGACGCGACCGCGCCAACCTCCACACCCGCCGCAAGCGGGCCGGCTTCCCCACCGGCAAGACCTTCGGCGACTGGCACGAGGGCAAGTCCTCCATCCCCAGGGCCACCCAGGACGCCCTGAAGAGCCTGGAATGGATCGGCCGCCGCGAGAATTCTTGTATCTGTGGGCCCTCGGGCACGGGAAAGTCGCACTTCACCGAGGCTCTCGGGCAGACCGCGGTCGAAGCCGGCCTGACCGTCGCCTGGTTCACCATCGAGGACCTGGGCGCCCTGGTCCGCCGCCACCGCGCGGACGACTCCATCGCCCGGGCCCTCGCGAAGATCGTCCGCTCGGACCTGATCATCGTCGACGACATCGGCCTGCTGCCCGTCTCCGAGGACGCCGCCGAGGGCTTCTACCGCCTGGTCGACGCGGCCTACGAGCGACGCTCGATCGCTGTCTCCAGCAACCTCCACCCGTCCGGATTCGACGAGATCATGCCCAAGACCCTGGCCACCGCGACCGTCGACCGACTCCTCCACCATGCCCACGTCACCGTCACTCAGGGTGACTCGTTCAGGTTCACCGAGGCCACCACCGGGAAGGGGGTGAAGCCCTTCAGCTGATCCACATCAACCACTGGCGGGGAGATATCTGGCCGCCAGCGGGGACTCTTAACGGCCGCCAGCAGGGAGAACTACTGGCCGCCTACGGGGAGCACTACACGGCCGTTGACA
>NZ_JBHUYJ010000225.1:0-2581 GCF_042668715.1 Streptomyces sp. NPDC057271 | reverse complement strand
CGCCGGCTCGATCGGGTGATCATCCGGTTCGCGGGTGATTCCGGTGACGGTATGCAGCTCACGGGTGACCGGTTCACGTCGGAGACGGCGTCGTTCGGGAACGATCTGTCGACGCTGCCGAACTTCCCGGCGGAGATCCGGGCGCCCGCGGGCACGCTGCCGGGTGTGTCGTCGTTCCAGCTTCATTTCGCGGACCATGACATTCTGACGCCGGGGGATGCCCCGGACGTGCTGGTCGCGATGAATCCGGCCGCGTTGAGGGCGAACATCGGTGATGTGCCGCGGGGTGGCGAGGTCATCGTGAACACGGATGAGTTCGCGAAGCGGGCGATGGCGAAGGTCGGGTACGACTCCTCGCCGTTGGAGGACGGTTCGCTGGACGGTTACCGGGTGCATCCGGTGCCGTTGACGACGCTGACGATCGAGGCGTTGAAGGAGTTCGGTCTGTCGCGGAAGGAGGCCGAGCGTTCGAAGAACATGTTCGCGCTCGGGCTTCTGTCGTGGATGTATCACCGGCCGACGGAGGGCACGGAGGCCTTCCTGCGGCGGAAGTTCGCATCGCGGCCGCGGATCGCGGAGGCGAACGTGGCCGCGTTCCGTGCGGGCTGGAACTTCGGTGAGACGACGGAGGACTTCGCCGTCTCCTACGAGGTGGCCCCGGCGACGAGGGCGTTCCCGACGGGCACGTACCGCAACATCTCGGGGAACCTGGCCCTCTCCTACGGTCTGATCGCCGCGGCCCGTCAGGCGGATCTGCCTCTGTATCTGGGCTCGTACCCGATCACGCCGGCGTCCGACATCCTGCACGAGCTGTCGCGGCACAAGAACTTCGGGGTGCGCACGTTCCAGGCCGAGGACGAGATCGCGGGTATCGGCGCGGCGCTGGGGGCGGCGTTCGGCGGCTCGCTGGCGGTGACGACGACGTCGGGGCCGGGTGTGGCGCTGAAGTCGGAGACGATCGGTCTGGCGGTGTCGCTGGAGCTGCCGCTGCTGGTGGTGGACATCCAGCGTGGTGGCCCTTCGACGGGGCTGCCGACCAAGACCGAGCAGGCCGACCTGTTGCAGGCGATGTACGGGCGTAACGGCGAGGCGCCGGTGCCGGTGGTGGCACCGAGGACGCCGGCGGACTGTTTCGACGCGGCGCTCGAGGCGGCCCGGATCGCGCTGGCCTACCGCACGCCGGTGTTCCTGCTCTCCGACGGCTACCTCGCCAACGGCTCCGAGCCGTGGCGGATCCCGGACATCGACGAACTGCCCGACCTGCGGGTGCAGTTCACCACCGGCCCCAACCACCGGCTGGAGGACGGCAGCGAGGCGTTCTGGCCCTACAAGCGTGACCCGCAGACCCTGGCCCGCCCGTGGGCGGTGCCCGGCACCCCCGGCCTGGAACACCGCATCGGCGGGATCGAGAAGCAGGACGGCACCGGGAACATCTCCTACGACCCGGCCAACCACGACCTCATGGTCCGCACCCGCCAGGCCAAGACCGACGGCATCGAGGTCCCCGACCTCACCGTCGACGACCCCGACGGCGCGACGACACTCGTACTGGGCTGGGGCTCCACCTACGGGCCCATCACCGCGGCCGTGCGCCGCATCCGCCGCGACAGGGGCGCGATCGCGCAGGCCCACCTGCGCCACCTCAACCCCTTCCCGCGCAACCTCGGCGAGATCCTCGACCGGTACGACAAGGTGATCGTCCCGGAGATGAACCTCGGCCAGCTCGCCACCCTCATCCGGGCGAAGTACCTCATCGACGCCCGCTCGCACACCCAGGTCAACGGCATGCCGTTCAAGGCCGAGGACCTCGCCTCGGCACTCAAGGAGGCCATCGATGAGTGAGACACTCCTGAACCTCGTGCCCAAGGCCGAAGCCGCCCAGTCCATGAAGGACTTCAAGTCCGACCAGGAAGTCCGCTGGTGCCCCGGCTGCGGCGACTACGCCGTCCTCGCCGCCGTCCAGGGCTTCATGCCCGAACTCGGCCTCGCCCGCGAGAACATCGTCTTCGTCTCCGGCATCGGCTGCTCCTCCCGCTTCCCGTACTACATGAACACCTACGGGATGCACTCCATCCACGGCCGCGCCCCCGCCATCGCCACCGGCCTCGCCACCAGCCGCCGTGACCTGTCGGTCTGGGTCGTCACCGGCGACGGCGACGCCCTGTCCATCGGCGGCAACCACCTCATCCACGCCCTGCGCCGCAACGTCAACCTGAAGATCCTGCTGTTCAACAACCGGATCTACGGACTCACCAAGGGCCAGTACAGTCCCACCTCCGAAGTCGGCAAGATCACCAAATCCACGCCGATGGGCTCCCTCGACGCCCCGTTCAACCCGGTCTCCCTCGCGATCGGCGCCGAGGCCTCCTTCGTCGCCCGCACCGTCGACTCCGACCGCAGACACCTCACCGAGGTCCTGCGCCAGGCAGCCGACCACCCCGGCACCGCCCTCGTCGAGATCTACCAGAACTGCAACATCTTCAACGACGGCGCCTTCGAAGCCCTCAAGGACAAGGACCAGGCACAGGAAGCCGTCATCCGCCTCGAACACGGACAGCCGATCCGCTTCGGCACCGGCCAG
>NZ_JBHUYJ010000224.1:0-2646 GCF_042668715.1 Streptomyces sp. NPDC057271 | reverse complement strand
CAGACGATCGCCGCCCACCTCATCAGGCAGGCCACCCCCGCCACGGCCGGCCCGATGCTGGTGGTGGCACCGCTGTCGGTGCTCAACCACTGGAAAGAGGAGATCGCCCTGACCGCGCCGGGCACGCCCGTACGTGTCCTGCACGGGCCGCGAGCCGACCTGCGTGGCCTGGAGCCCCACGCGATCGTGCTGATGACCTACGAGGCCCTGCCCTCCCGCCACAAGGCACTGCTCGCGCAGCGGTGGTCGATGGTGGTGGCCGACGAGGCCCAGAACATCAAGACGGCCAACGCCGTGTGGGCACAACGCCTGCGTTCCCTGAACTCCCACGCCCGGTTCGCCCTGACCGGCACTCCCGTCAGCAACACCCTGGAGGACCTGTGGGCGCTGCTGGACTGGACCACGCCCGGTCTCCTGGGTGACCTGAACTCCTTCCGTACCGCCTACCCCAGCGCCCCCGGCACGCGCGGCGGCAAGGCCCGGGCGGTCCAGCCCGCCGTGGCCCTGGAGGACCTGATCCGTCCGTTCGTCCTGCGCAGGACCAAGAGTGAGCGGGGGATCGCGGAGCAGCTGCCGACAAAGACATACACCAACTGGGTGGTACCCATGGCAAAGGATCAAGCCGCCCTGTACGCGGCGCTGGTGGCCACCGCCCGCAACAGCGGCCGGCGCGACAAGAAAGCAAGCGCGATGGCGCTGGGCACGAAACTGCGGAAGATCGCCAACCATCCGGCGCACTACCGGGGCGAGGTCCCGCAGGGCGAGGTCCCGCAGGGCGACCTCGCCAAGCAGTCGGGCAAACTCGCCAAACTCGACGAGCTGGTCACCAAGATCATCCAGGCCGGCGAAGCGGTCCTGGTGTTCACCCAGTTCGTGGAGATGGGCAGGCTCATCCAGCGCCACCTCGATGACAGAGGCGTGAGCAGTTTCTTCCTGCACGGGCAGGTCAACAAGAACACCCGCGCGGCCTGGGTGAAGACCTTCCAAAGCGGCGCCGACGACGCCCCCAGCGTGTTCATCATCTCCACCAAGGCAGGCGGGACCGGACTGACCCTCACCCGCGCCAACCACGTCATCCAGTACGACCTGTGGTGGAACCCCGCCGTGCTCGACCAGGCCGACGCCCGCGCCCACCGGATCGGACAGACCAAACCCGTACAGATCCACCGGCTGATCAGCCAGGGCACCATCGAGGACAAGATCTCCGAAATCCTCGTCGGCAAAGCCACCCTGGCCGGACAGGTCCTCGACAACATCCAGGGCAACGCCGACACCCTCACCGACGACGACCGCTTCACCGAACTCCTCGCCGAGCACCTCGCCGAGCACCCCGCCGAGCACTCCGCCACCGGCACCGGCAGCGGCAGCACCGACCCCCACCCTGGCACACCCCACACCCTGCCCACCCCCAGCACCTCTGCCGGAACTCCGCCGGTCGCCACACCACAGACCCCCGCGCCCCCCACCAGCACACCCAGCGGGCCCACCGCTCCACCCACCCCGGAAACACCCCGCACCCCCACCGCCCCCGAACGGGCCCCCCGGTCCCGGCGGAGGCGGAAGAAGACCACGACCGCCATCGATTCGATCATCAACCCCACACCCGGCCGGCGCACCACCCGCGGCTCCCGGCCGACGCACGACAGCACGACCGGCAACGCCTCCGTCTCACCGGTCCCCGGCCATCCGCAGACCCACCACGCCGACGCCGGCACCGGCACCGGCACCGGCACCAGCACCAGCACCAGCACCGAAGATCCGGCCAACCTGCCCGCCACGCCCGGGCAGGACACCACGACAATGCCCACACAGGAATCCGCCGCCACGCCCGACAACCAGCATCCGCCGGTGGCGCGCCAGGGCATCGGAGAGGACGATTACGCGGATCAGCAGATAGCCGGAGGCCACCCGGCCCCGACCCCGGTCATGGATCCGACCCCGGCCCCGATCACGGTCATGGATCCGGCCCCGGCCCCGGCCCCGGCCCTGGATCCGGTGGCGGCGTTCGAGGCGATGCTCGACGCACCGACAGCACACGACGTTCCCGTGGTGACGGTGGCCGATGTGCTGACCCGTCTGGTGCACCACGTCCTCTCCCTGGCCGCCGATGGCATCGTGCTCTCTCCCCAGGAGGTGACCGCCCTGATCCACGGCCCCCATCACATGCCCACGCCGCACGAGGAGGACTACACGCGCGGCCTGCTGCAGGCCACGGCGCTGCCCCACACCGGGCGGACAGGCCTGCTCAGCCCCCGGCTGATGGGCCGGTTCACCGAGGCCGTCCACACCGAACTGGCCGCCGGCCGGCAACCGGACACCACGGCGCTGCTGTCCACGCTCCTCTCCCCGAACACCCCCACACCCCCGATGCTCGCCCAGGCGCAGGGCTGGCTGGACGCCACAGCCCTCCCGCACACCCCCGGACTTCCGCAGGCCCTGATCGCCGCCGCACGCCACCTCGCCTCCGCCCACCCCAGCCACTTCCAGGCGGTCAACGCCATCACCACCACCCTCATGCACAGCAGCCAGGCCACCGCCTTCCAGAGCCAGGCCATCGACCAGTGGCTCAACGTCCCGGCCACCAGCCTGCCGGCCACCACCCCACCCGCTCCCGCGAGCCCCGTGCAGGCCTTCCGGCGCATGCTG
>NZ_JBHUYJ010000223.1:0-2683 GCF_042668715.1 Streptomyces sp. NPDC057271 | reverse complement strand
CGGGGAGATATCTGGCCGCCAGCGGGGACTCTTAACGGCCGCCAGCAGGGAGAACTACTGGCCGCCTACGGGGAGCACTACACGGCCGTTGACAGTCGTCGGCGCGGGCAAGACACACCAGGCGTATGGCGCGGTCCGGCGGCTGGTCCAGAGCGGAGTCGGCGTGCGCTGGCGCGCGACCACCGCCGCCGACCTGTACGCCGACCTGCGACCCCGGCCCGGAGCCGACAGCGAGCGGGAGCTGGCCACCGTCAGCCGCTGCCCGCTGCTGATCATCGACGACCTCGGCGCGGCCAGGGCCAGCGAGTGGGTCGAGGAAGTGACGTACCGGCTGATCAACCGCCGATACAACTACGAGCTTCCGACCCTGATCACCACCAACCTGGCGATCAAGGACCTCCGTGCCCACCTCGGCGACCGCGTCGCCTCCCGGCTCGCCCAGATGACCACCCGGGTCGAGTTCGAGCAGGTCGACCGCAGACGCCACCGTCTCGCAGCCTGACCCGCCCCAGGCCGCCACGCCGGGCCGCGCCTTCTGCGCGCCGCCCCGAGCCCGTCCCCGACCCAGCGCACCTCTCCGCCGACGCCCCTGCGCGCGGAGAGCGATCGGAGCACCCCGTATGACCAGCACGACGCAGAACCCTGTCCGCCACCGGTCGCTCGGCGACCACACCTGGAGGGACCAGGCCGTCTGCCAGAGCACCGAGTACAACCCGGTGGACCCCGAGATCTTCTTCCCGGACCCCGATGAGACCGACAAGATCACCGCAGCGAAGGCGCTGTGCGGCCAGTGCCCGGTCCGCCGCGTCTGCCTGGACGCCGCCCTGGAAGCCGGCGACGCCGACGGCATCCGAGGCGGACTGACCGAGGAGGAGCGCGGACCTCTGCACGAGAAGATCGCCCACCGCCTCGACTACAGCCGCGTCAACGACACCATCGCCGGTCGCGACATCCACCTCACCAAGGCCGAGCGCCGCGCGGTCATCCGCGCCGCCTACCGCCACGGGGTGACCGAGCAGCGCCTGGCCTGGCTCCTCAAGATCACCGAGGAGCACGCCCAGAAGCGATACCGCGAACTCCGCCGCGCCCTGCGCAACCGAGACCTGAATCAACCCGAGACGGCCACCGCCTCGTCCGAGGCCGGCATCGAGCGCCTGGGTCGCGACGACTTCGGGACGGCGGCGTGACTGCCCTGACCGTGCCGAAGACGGCGCACATATCCGGCTGGGACCGAGCGGTCGTCATCGCCCTCGGCGGTGCGGGATGCGCGCTGTCGTACGACGCGCTGCAGCAGATGGCCGTTGCCATCCACATCCGAGGCTTCCTCACCTACCTCTTCCCCCTGGTGATCGACGGGTTCATCGCCTACGGCGTCCGGGCGCTCCTGGTCCTCCGCGACGCGCCGCTGCGCGCCCGGCTCTACGTCTGGACGCTCTTCGGCACGGCCACGGCCGCCAGCATCTGGGCCAACGCGCTCCACGCGGTGCGGCTCAACGAGGACGCGGTCGCCAGCACCGGCCTTCGGCTCGGCGACACGGTGGTCGCGGTGCTGTCCACCATCGCCCCGCTCGCCCTGGCCGGAGCGGTCCACCTCTACATCCTCATCGCCCGGGGGCCGGTCAAGGGCAGTGACCGCGAGGACCTCGGTCACCCCGGTTACCCGGGTCACTCGGGTCAGGGTGACCGGCGCGACGCCGTGGAGGTCACCCGGACTGACCGGATCGGTCAGAACCGGTCGGCGATCGGTCAGGTCAAGGCCGGTCAGCCGGTCACCGCCCTCACCGACCGGCCGCCACTGTCCCTGGACAAGCAGGCTCCTGCCTCCCGGTCACTGACCGGGGACAGGGCCCCGGTGGGCAGCAGCAACCCGGTCACCGATGACCGAGGCCAGTCGTACGGGGCCGCTGACCTGCCCGGACAGTCGGACTCGGCTCGGCCGGTCACTGACCGCCCCGACGACACCGCCCCGGTCACCGGAGACCAGGGCAGCCCGGCGGCGGTCGCCACCTCGCCGGTCATGCTGCCGCCGGTCACTGACCGAGAGGCCCGGACACCTGGTGACCGGCGGCCTGATCCGGACACCGAGGAGCTGCTGAAGATCGCCCGGTCAGCGGTCAGGGCCGAGGACAAGCTGACCCGCAAGGTGGTCGCCCAGGCGATCCGCGGTCAGCAGATCCCTCTGTCCAGCGACACCCTGACCGCCCTGATGGCCCAGCTCCGCGCCCAGCACGGACAGCCGGTCACCTCCGCCCGGAACTGACCGGACACCACGGAGCGGGTGACCGAGCCGGTCACCCAAGCCGGTCACCCGCTCCTGACATCCGCCCCACCCCCCTCCAGAGCAACAGCGGAGAACACCTGATGCGCACCCACCCGGCCACTCCCGCCGAAGTCGACTCCTGGCTGACCGTCCTCCACCAGCACGGCCACCTCCACCGCGCCCAGTCCGGCCCCGACACCACCTGGATCGTGCAACGAGATCAGCACGATCGCCCCTGGACCCTCCACCACCCGGTCCTCGCCATGGACTGGATCGAGGAACTCGTCCGCGAAATCCAGCAGCAGGACCCGGAGACGAGCCGGTGACCAGCGACGACCCGGCGGTGACCGCCGCCGGACAGCAGCGTGGCCCCACGACGGCTCCTGGCGGAGCAAGCTATCGCGTACGACGGTCCTACGGCCC
>NZ_JBHUYJ010000222.1:0-2701 GCF_042668715.1 Streptomyces sp. NPDC057271 | reverse complement strand
GCCTAGGGCTCCGCAGCTTCCGAGGGCGCCGCGCCGGTACACGCGTCCCGGCGCGGCGCCCTCGTGTGCGTTCACACGGCCGCCGCTCTCGTGGCCGTTCACACGGCGGTCGCTCTCACGCCGGTCGCTCTCATGGCCGGCCACGCGGCCGCCGCGCGCAGGGCGTCGTGCATGAGGCCGTCCTTCACACGACCGTGGTCGCGAGGAGCCTGCGCAGCAGGCCCGCCAGCTGCTCCGCCTCCTCGGGCGTGAGCGCGGTCTCCAGGGACTCCCGCTGCTGCGCGAGCCCTGCGCCCACGGCCTGGTCCACCAGCTCGCGCCCGCGCTCGCTGAGCGTCACCCGCAGCCCGCGCCGGTCGTTCGGGTCGGGGCTCCGGCTGAGCAGCCCCGCCTTCTCCAGCTTGTCCAGACGGCCCGTCATCCCGCCCGTGGTGATCATCAGCGTGGCGGTGAGCTCGCGCGGCGAGAGGGTGTAGGGCTCACCCGAGCGGCGCAGCGTGGCCAGGACGTCGAACTCGCCGAGTGACATCCCCCCGTAGGGGGAGTACGCCTTGTCGACCCGGCCGCGCATCCCGGCGGCCAGCCGGTAGATCCGCCCGAAGACGGCCATGGGGAGCGTGTCCAGGTCGGGGCGGACCGCCGCCCACTGGTCGGTGATCGCGTCGACGGCGTCGTGCGCGGGGGGTTCGGTGCTGTCCATGGCGGCAGTCTCCTCATGGAGCGACTCGACGGCAAGTAAGTGACTAGGGAGCAAGATGCTTGCCGGAAAGCCTCTTGTAAGTAAGTAGCTTACGAGTAAGCTACTTACCGTCAAGCCACTCGGACCCACTCCGTACCAAGGGGGGACCTGTCATGTCCCGCAAGGCCGCCGTCGTCGCCCTGACCGCGCTCGCCCCGATCTCCTGGGGCTCCACCTACTTCGTCACCACGGAGTTCCTGCCGCCCGACCGGCCGCTCTTCACCGGTCTGATGCGCGCGCTGCCCGCCGGGCTGGTGCTGCTCGCCCTCACCCGCAAGCTGCCGCAGGGGGCCTGGTGGTGGAAGTCCGCGGTCCTGGGGGCCCTCAACATCGGCGCCTTCTTCCCGCTGCTCTTCCTCGCCGCGTACCGGCTGCCCGGTGGTGTCGCGGCCGTCGTCGGCTCCGTCGGCCCGCTCCTCGTGGTCGGCCTGGCCGCGCTCCTCCTCGGCGACCGGCCCACCGTGCGCTCCCTGCTCACCGCCGTCGCCGCCGCCTTCGGGGTCGGCCTCGTCGTCCTCAAGGCGGGTGCCGCGCTCGATCTCGTCGGGGTGATCGCCGGGCTGCTGTCGGCGCTGTCGATGTCGGCCGGTGTCGTCCTCACCAAACGCTGGGGGAGGCCCGAGGGGGTGGGCGCGCTGGCGCTCACGGGCTGGCAGCTCACCGCCGGCGGTCTGGTCATCCTGCCGATCGCCGCCCTGGTGGAAGGCGCGCCGCCCGCCCTGGACTCCACCAACCTCGTCGGCTACGCCTACCTCGCCTTCGGGAACACCGCGATCTCCTACTTCCTCTGGTTCCGCGGGATCGAGCGGCTGAGCGCCCCCTCGGTGACGCTCCTCGGCCCGCTGTCGCCGATCACCGCGGCCGTCGTCGGCTGGGTCGCGCTCGGTCAGGCGCTCGGCCCCGTACAGCTCGTCGGCATGGCGATCGCCTTCGGCGCCACCCTGGTCGGCCAGCTCGGTCCCCGTACCCCCAAATCGTTCAGTTCAACTGAATGGAATGGTCAGGAACTTTCGATGGACCTGGAGGTTTCTCCGGTGCGACGGTAGGGCCTCACCGACCGAGAGGATGACCGTGGCACTTCTGGCCCGCGCCCGCCCCGCCCAGCCCGCCGCCGCCCCGCGCGTCCTCGCGCGGGGCGCGGGCGCGGGGCTGCTCCTCGCGCTCGTCGCCACGGTCGTCTGGTCCGGCAGCTTCGTCGCGACCCGGGACATGGCCGACTCCGTCCCGCCCGTCCAGGCGGTCTTCTGGCGCTGGGTCATCGCCCTCCTCGCCGTCGCGCCGCCGGCGGCCCGGCAGGCGTGGCGTCAACGGCACCTGATCCGCAGGCACTTCGGTTACGTCGCGCTCGCCGCGCTCTTCGGCGTCTGCCTCTACAACACCCTCGTGCACCAGGCCGGACTCGCCACCTCCGCCTCCCACATGGGCATGATCATGGCCGCCTCTCCGGTGATCATGGCGCTCTTCTCCCGACTCGGAGGCGAACACCTCGGCGCCCGTCACACCGTCGGGATGCTCGTCGCGGCGCTCGGTGTCCTGCTCCTCGTCGGCCGGGGTTCCCTCGCCTCCGACCTCACCGCGGGCGACCTGTGGATGTTCGCCGCCGCCCTGTCCTTCGCCTCGTACAGCGCCCTGCTCAGGCGTAAGCCCGCCGAGATCGGCGCCCTGGCCTTCCTCTTCACGACCTTCGCGCTCGGCGCCCTGATGCTGCTCCCGGCGTACGGCGTCAGCCTCGCCGTCCAGGGCGGCTTCGAGCCTGGGCCCGGCACGGTCGGCCCCCTGCTCTACGTCGGAGTCTTCTCCTCGGCCGTCGCCTTCTTCGCCTGGAACAAGGCGATCACCCTGATCGGGGCGGCCCGCGCCGGAGTCGTCTACCTCTGATCTTGGCCAGTGCTCCGCCCTTCAGGGCGGGGGTGAAGGCCATCCTTGGACCGGAGGCGCGGAGCGCCGGAGTGCTCTGTGTCT
>NZ_JBHUYJ010000221.1:0-2893 GCF_042668715.1 Streptomyces sp. NPDC057271 | reverse complement strand
CCAACATCCTCCCCCACCTCCCCCGCACCCAAGCCATCGCCCTCGCCGACACCTGGCACCGCACCCTCGCCTACCTCACCCGCCACAACCCACCCACCACCAGCAACACCACCACCCCAGACCCCACAGCCACCAGCATCCCCGCCACCGACACCGCCACCGCCACCGCCGCCACGGTCAGCACCAGCATCCCCGCTACCACTCCCAACGCCTACGCCGACCTCCTCACTCGCGCGCGGGAAGCAGCCGAAGCACAAAACACCCACCGGCTCGACTACCACGCCATCGCCACCACCCTCTTCGGCCCCCACCCCACCCCCGCCCTCCTCGCCACCCACCTCGCCCTCGCCGCATACCTCGCCCCCCCGGCCCTCAAAGTCACCCCCGAAGCCGCCCAAGCCACCGCACTCCTCATCACCACCCTCATGGGCGACAACGAACCCCAACTCCCCGAAAACCCCACACTGACCCAGGCAATCGACTACGCCATCTGGAGCGCCGCCCACACCATCGTCCACAAAAGCGGGAAACGAAAAATTATCCTGGACGCCGTGGCGTCCTCCATATGGAGAGAGGACCGGAGCCGATCAGCCGAGCCAGCCCGGCGAAGTCGTTACGAGATGGTAATGGGCTGGCTAATGGCCGCCGGCCTCACCGGCGCACTGCCCGTCTCAGGGAAGGATTTCAATCAGTTCAAGCCACTGGCTGATGAAATGCACAACTCCACAAGGCGGTTCAAAGTTCCTGTGTTCGTTCACCTCGCTCGAAAGTTTCCCCTGAATCGGGATGCTGAAGAACGGGAGGATGAGAATCAAGGCAACATTGGCGAAAAGTGGCGCAGTACCACCTTCCGCGCCATATATGCGGGCTGGGGGCTGGATGACTCACCGCTCCTCCAAGGTGGTGTCCGCTACCGGCTCGCGCTGGCCGCCCGCGAGGAACGTGACCGCTCCGGCAGCTCGGATCCGGCCACCATCGCGGCCGGGCTCCTGGGAACCGAGCAGGTAGGCATCGACCAGGTCGTACTCGTCCAAGAACTGCTCCGTGCGGACCTGAACCTGCAGGACCCGCAGTTCCCAGGGCTGGCGCAGATCATCGTGGATTCCGTCGGCGAAAGGCGGCCCACCGCGATTCCCGGGCCCGGCAGCAGCGGGAGGGTGAAGGAGGCATGGGACAAGCTGCCCGAGCCGCAGAAACTGGCCCGCCGTATCGACCTGGCAATCTTCACCGCGGCAGATTCCCTCGTCCGGACAGGGCGATACCGCCCCGTTGACCTCCTCCGTACCGTCTACCCGGATTCCAGCTCACTCCGGAATGGCAATGTGCGGTTTCTCCTGGCTGGCTGGCTGGAGGCTTTCGGGCTGGAATCCTACCGCCCTGCCCAGCTCGGCAAACGCCAAGTGGTGCGCGTCATGAAAGACTTCTTCGACGAGATATGGGAAGCCGTCGATGCCGGTGAGGACATCAGCGCCCAGATGGGCTTCGAGAATGTCACAGAGGAGACGCGCCAGAGCCAGTCTACGAGATATCATGCCGGCACGTCGTGGTTGCAGGCGCTGGGGCTGATCGGTGCGCCGGTCACGGCCGGGAGCGTGCGCGGGAGAGTCCTGGAGCGGGTTCGGGGACTGATGGATCGGGGCGTGGACGACCCGGCGGAGATCGCCGAGAAGGCGTTCGGGACCAGGCGGGTGTTTCCGTCGCAGGTGGTGGTGGCGGAGCAGATGATGCGGCTGCTTGACCGTGGCGTGATCTCCACGCGGCTGCCCGTGCTGGCTCAGCGGCTTGTGTCCTTCCACGGTGCGCCGGTGATGGCGGCTCCGGGTGTCGGCAGTACTTTGCAGCAGCGGATCGACTACGCCATCTGGCGGGCGGCCGCCAGCATCCGGACCGGGCACAAACTCGGTCTCGGGCGGCTGACGGAGCTGGTGTTCAGCGGGGCTCCGCACACCAGCGTCCACCCGCCCATGGTGTGGCACGCGACCTCGCCCATCGGGCGCACCGCGCGCCGGTACTTCGTGCTCGGTGTCCTGGCCGCGGCCGGGCTGCGGCCCGCCTACCGGCTGGGCTCCTCGGTGGCCCGGAACATGGCGGCGATCGTGGGTGAGTTCGAGCTGCAGAAATCCGTCAACGGCGCGGGTGCCAGCCCGCACTCCACCTCGGTCGAGATCTTCTCCCACGAGCATGTGCCCCATGCCTACCAGTCGTTCATCTGGGGATTGCTGGAGACCCTGGGCCTGCGCGGCGGTCCTGCCCCGTCCGGCGGTCTCCGCGCCGAGATGCGCCGAACGGTCGTCGAGATGCTGGCCCAGGACCCCGACGCCACCGCCCAGCACGTGGGCGAGCTTCTGTTCGGTACCGGCGAACTCAACACCGAGGCTCTCACCGCCACCGGACTGTGGATGAAGACAGCCGCCCCCCACCGGCTCCCCGCACCCCAGCCCACCAGCACCAGCACCAGCACCAGCACCAGCACCAGCGGAAGCGTCAGGTCGCCGGGAGTCAACGCCACGCCCGCCCAGCAGACCGGCTACGTCGTCGCCGCCACCCTCCACGCCCGCTCACAGCCCGGTTACACCGGCGACGACATCCCGGCCCTGGTGAAGGAGCTGTTCGGCATCGCCACCGACCCCTTCGGCCTGGCCCTGGTCACCGGCATCCTCGAAGGCGCCGCCCTGACCGGCCTGAACAACCATCACGAACCCGAGCAGGCCCGCACCCTCCTGGGCACCGCCCTCACCCTGGGCCAGGCCCGCGCCCTGCACGACGACGCCGGGCGGCAGAAATCCAGCCACGGCCGTATCGTCGTCTCCCACGTCGCCGACGGTGTGGTCCCCTACCGCCAGCACCACT
The DNA here is from genome assembly GCF_042668715.1 of Streptomyces sp. NPDC057271. Taxonomy (NCBI): domain Bacteria; kingdom Bacillati; phylum Actinomycetota; class Actinomycetes; order Kitasatosporales; family Streptomycetaceae; genus Streptomyces; species Streptomyces sp. NPDC057271. The sequence continues at coordinate 43 of NZ_JBHUYJ010000221.1, read as the reverse complement.
ACCACGCCCGCACCCGCGGCCTGCTCGCCGGCCGCGGCCTGCT
>NZ_JBHUYJ010000220.1:0-2990 GCF_042668715.1 Streptomyces sp. NPDC057271 | reverse complement strand
TCCCTGGAAGAATCCCGGCGGCTCGAGCGCCGCCGTGAGCTGCGTGATCTGGGCTTCACCTGGGAAGAGATCAACGGCCACGAACTCGGCGTCAAAGCCGCCGTCGAACGCGGCGACATGCAAAGTGCCGCCCAGTTGGAGATGGCCTTCGACGCCAGAGTCGAGCAGCGCGCCACCGGCGAGACCGCCAGCCCCACCGCAACGGGTGCACGGCCTCAGACACCCGCAGACGGCCCCGCGAACGGCCCCGCGCGGGGACAGGACGCAACCTCGGACCTGCCCGGCGGCGAGGGCCGTACGGCCGACCCCGTCGGGGACCGGACCGGTGACCGCAAGGAGAGCACGGACCCGCTCCAGCCGGGCGGCGAAACGCTGATGCGGCAGCCCCGGACCCTCGACGACACCGGCACAGGTGCCAGTGATCAGGCGCCCCCGACACCCGAGCAGATCCTCGCCCGCAATACCGGACCCCGCTCCAGCGATCCCCTGGACGCGGTCCTGGTCCGGGCCGCGGACGAGCAGGGGATGCTGCCCTCCCAGCTCAGGCGGAGCCTGGACGAGGCCCTGACCCAGGCCCGGGAACTCCACACCCGCGCGCTCGCGGACGGACACGACCCGCAGCGGACCGGCGACCTCCTCGAGGTCGCCACCCGAGCCCGCGACCTCGGCCGCCTCCACGACATACACAGCGCGATCGACGAACTCCAGCACCTCACCCCTCCCACGGAACAGCCGCTCGGGCCGACCGCTCAGCCGCCGTCGCCGACACAGACACCCGAAGCCACGGGGCAGGAACAGCAGACACCCCCGCAGACCCCGGAGCAGCAGCAGGACGCGCCGGCTCCGGAGCAGTCGCAGGGCACAGTGGCTCCCCTTGTGCCCCCCGTGATGCCACTGACCCCAGGCGTTGTGCCGGGGACCGTACCAAGCCCGGCCCCGCACAACGTCCCATCCCCGCCGCCCACGACGACGACTGGGCCCACCACCCTGCCCACCCTAGGGACGCAGGACGCGCTGCCACGGGAAACCGCGGCACCGCCCCTCTCCATCGCCAGCATCCTGGAGGGCACGCAGCACGAACCGGCGGCCTCCGACGCCCCCGAGGTGATCGCCGACGGCATCGAGAACCAGGCGGATCCGGATCGCGAGCAGACCGATACGAAGGAGGTCTTCGGCGCATCCGGAACCCCGGTCCCCGACCCGGCCCCACCTCAGCCTGCCGAGACCGCCCAGGACACGACGCGGACCGCGGTGACGGTGACGCCGCCCGCCCCCGTGACGGCCGGCGTCGAGGACTTCGCCAGACGGCTGGACAAGGCCCCGGCACCGGTGGCCGAAGCCCTGTGGAACGAGGCGGTCGCACGCCTCGTGGCGGACCGGCCCGAGACCACCACCGTCCTCGCACAGTCCCCGGCGCAGCTGCGCACGCACAACCCCGCCCTCTATACCGACGTCCTGAACACCGCCCGTGACCTCAACCCCCTCCAGACACCCGCCGACCGCACGCGGGTCCTCACGGACCTCCCCCCCGCACCCGAGAACCACACCGACCTCCGCACCGAGCCTGAACCCGAGTCCTTCGCCATCGACAAGACCCCTGAAAGCCTGCGCTCCCTCCAGGAGCTGTCCCGTGTCGTGGACACCGAAGCTCTCCTGGCGTTCGAAGCAGGCCCCTACCATGACCTCACACCCGGCCAGGTGCTCCGCGCACGACAGATCGTCGCCGAGACCATCCACTTCCCGACCCTCCTCGACACGACAGGCGACGCCGGCCGGCACGGACACCTCAAGGACTGGGCCACCGTCGCCGTGGCCCAGGCACTGACCAGCACCGGCCAGCAGACAGCCACGGCCCTGCGCCAGGCCACGGACATGGCCGAGCGGATCCGCCGCGACCGCGGCCTCGAACGGCCCAAGGGCCTGCTCGGCGGCACCCGCCCCCAGGACACAGAGCAGACACAGGAAACAGGCCAAAACTCCACCCAGGCGCAGGCCACCAGCCAGACGCAGGAGGGCGAGACGGTCCCCCTCTCGCCGCTGGCACGCCAGGTGGACGAGATGGCTTTCGTGGATCTGTTCCTGGCGCTGGGCGAACTGCCGTCGGATCTTCGCCAGGGGCTGGAAGGGCGGGCGCGGCAGCTCATGCGGGAGCACTTCCCGCCCGGGGCCCGGCTGGACTTCGACGATCAGATGCCTAGGCTGGAGTTCGCACATCACCGGGCGGCAATCGCGTACGCACTGCATCTGGGCGCGGACGAACCCACTCCGGAGGCCGCGGCCACGGAACTCGTCCAGCTGTATGCCAGCGAGCATCCCTACGGTTACCGGGCGGGGCTGCAGCCTCTGGAGCCCATTCCGCCGCGTATCCCGTTCGCTGATCTGCCCGAGCTTGCTCGGGCAGCTGATACGGCTACGTCGGTACAGGTCGGAGAGATCCTCGGACGAGCCCCGTCGCTGTGGGAGGGCTGGCGACTGCGCGCGGAAGCGAAGGGGTTGATACTCCAGCACTTCCCGGAGTGGGTTCCGGTGACGCTCCGGCTCCGGCCCCGTGACCCCATGGAGAGTCTGCTCGCCGGCTGCTGGAACCGCATCCAGATCGCGCTGTTCCTGCAGCGGACCGCGCCGACGCCCGGTGTGGCCGCCGACGCGCTGGCGCGGTACTACGCCCGGGAGTTCCACCACACGTACGGCGCGGACCAGGTGTGGAGCACTCGTCCCGCTTCGGCTGAACAGCAGAGCGAACAGCACGCGGAGGGTCTCTCCGGCGCATCCGAAACCCTGGTCCCCGACCCGGCCGAACCCCAGCCGGCCGAGACCGCCCAGGACACGACGCGGACCGCGGTGACGGTGACGCCGCCCGCCCCCGTGACGGGCGGCGTCGAGGACTTCGCCAGGCGGCTGGACAAGGCCCCGGCACCGGTGGCCGAGGCCCTGTGGAACGAGGCGGTCGCACGCCTCGTGGCGGACCGGCCCGAGACCACCACGGTCCT
>NZ_JBHUYJ010000219.1:0-3021 GCF_042668715.1 Streptomyces sp. NPDC057271 | reverse complement strand
AAGCCCCCGTCCCCGAACCACTGACATCCGGTGCCACCGTCCCGGAAGTCCTCACCCACCTGATCCACTTCACCCTGTCCCTGGCCGTCGACGGCATCGTCCTTGAGCCATGGCAGATCGCCGACCGCCTCTTCGGCCCCGACCACATCCCCATCCCCAACGAAGACCAGTACTTCTACGGCCTGATCCAGGCCGCCGCCCTGCCCCACCGGCCACCCGGCAACACCAGGAACCTGGCCGACGCCCAGCTGATGGGCCGCTTCATCGACGCCGTCAACAACACCGGAACCCCCACCCAGGACGTCAACAAGCCGCAACTGCTGCGCGCCCTGCTCGGAGGCCGGCCGCCCACGCGTGAAATGGTCGCGCAAGCCCAGGGATGGCTCCACGCCATGGAACTGCCCCGCACCACCGGACTGCCCACGGCACTCATCACCGCCGCACGTCACCTCGCCGCCATCAACAACGACCCCGGCACAGCCGTCGAGGTGATCGGCGCCTATCTCCTCGCCTCGCCCCAGACCTCCGACTCCCAGACCATCACCATCAGCACATGGCTCTCCCCACACCAGCCGGCCCCGGAACAGCAGACGTGGCGCTCGCACCGCAAACGCAGCAGCGAGTACGCGAACATCCCCGACGAGATCTCAAGCGCATCCCGCCCCCGCCCCACCACCAAACGCCTCAGACAGGAAGACACCCACACCCCGCGCTGAGAAGCCGTATCTCAACCGAACATGATCGCTTGATTTCTGCTGGTCAGGCGGGGACTGTAAGAAAAACGGTGTAACTCCGATCATGGAAGAGTGCACCTGTGACCAGCGAGAACATAGCCAAGCCGTCTGCGGCAGGAGCCGCGTCAGCGTCGGTTGATGACCAGTTCCTGAACGAGCTCGTGGCCCGGGCTCAAGCCGATGGCCTGCAGTTGACGGGTGAGGGCGGGCTGCTTCAGCAGCTGACGAAGCGGCCGCTGGAGTCGGCTCTCGAGGGTGAGATGAGCGATCACCTCGGCTATGACCGGCACGATCCTGCCGGGAAGAACGGCGGAAACTCCCGCAACGGCAAGCGGTCCAAGACGGTCGTCACAGATGTCGGTCCGGTCGAGATCGAGGTGCCTCGGGACCGGGAAGGTGGCTTCGAGCCGCAGATCGTGAAGAAGCGTCAGCGCCGGCTGACGGGTGTCGACGAGATGGTGCTGTCTCTGTCGGCGAAGGGCCTCACCCACGGCGAGATTTCCTCACATCTGGCCGAGGTCTATGGCGCCGACGTGTCGAAGCAGACGATTTCGACGATCACGGATTCGGTGATGGAGGGCATGGCCGAATGGCAGGCTCGCCCGCTCGACCGCGTCTACCCGGTCGTCTTCATCGACTGTATCAACGTGAAGATCCGTGAGGGGCAGGTCGCCAACCGGCCCATATACATGGCCTTGGCGGTCACTGCCGAAGGGCACCGCGACATTCTGGGGCTGTGGGCCGGGGGCGAGGGAGGCGAGGGCGCCAAGCACTGGCTCCGCGTGCTGACGGAACTGAAGAACCGCGGGGTCGAGGACGTGCTCATGCTGGTCTGCGACGGCTTGAAGGGTCTGCCCGACGCGGTCGGCGAGGTCTGGCCGAAGACCGTGGTGCAGACCTGCGTCGTCCATCTGCTGCGGGCCTCGTTCCGTTATGCCGGCCGGCAGGACTGGGACAAGATCGCCAAAGCCCTGAAGCCCGTCTACACCGCTCCGACCGAGGACGCGGCGACCAGCCGGTTCCTGGAGTTCAGCGAGGAATGGGGCAGCAAATATCCGGCGATCGTGCGGTTGTGGGAGAACGCGTGGGCCGAGTTCGTCCCGTTCCTGCAGTTCGACGCGGAGATCAGGCGGATCGTCTGCACCACGAACGCGATCGAGTCGGTGAACGCGAGGATCCGCCGGGCCGTGCGGGCCCGCGGTCACTTCCCCTCGGAGAACGCGGCTCTGAAGTGCGTCTACCTCGCGGTGATGTCCCTCGACCCGACCGGCACCGGCCGCAAACGCTGGACCACCCGATGGAAGCGAGCCCTGCAGGCCTTCGACATCGCCTTCGACGGACGCCTCACCAACAACCACATCTGAACCCGGAAACCAAACCGGTTACACCGTTTACTGGACAGACCCGTCAGGCATGGTCTCGCTCGGAATTAGGGAGGCATCCGGCGTCTTGTTTCGGCTCCGTGATCGAGGGGTGCGCGATGGCGTCGGTGCTGGGAATGCTGGAGGAGCGGGAGGCAGCGGCCCGGGTGCGGGTGGAAGGGCTGCGGGAGGAAGTCGCCCGGTTGGCCGGGGTGTTGGAGGCCGCGGAGATCGAGCTCGATCGGCGGGTGATCGCGCGGGAGGAGCTGGTCGAGGCCCTGGCAGCCTCGGCTGCCGAGACCACCGCCGTGACCGAGGGCGAGACGGAGCAGGAAACCGCGCCGGTGCCCGCGCCGGTGCCGGGCTCGATCGTGCGGCCCTGGCGCGAAGGATTGCCGGTGACGGTGCTGGCGCCGGACTATCAGCGGATTCTGGGCGTGCTGGAAGAACGGCGGCAGGCGGGGCAAGGACCGATGAAGGCCAAGGAGATCACGGTGGAGCTGGGCCTTCAGACGACGTCGGCGAAGGTCGAGGGGGTGCGGTCGAAGGCCAGGCGCCTGGCGGAGCGCGGGCGGCTCGTGCAGGAGGTATCGGGGGCATTCAGTGCTGGTCGGCGGCCCGCGGCCGTGCCAGACGCCGCCCCATCCGCGTGACCATCGACCACCGGATCATTGCCTCGCTGCTGGCCGGCAACGCCTCGTAGTCCCGGGCCAGCCGGCGCGAATGCATCAACCACGCGAACGTGCGCTCTGCCACCCAGCGCCTCGGCAGCACCACGAACCCCTGAGTGGACGTTAAGTCCGTTTCTGGTAGCGGCCTCGTCCGGGTTGGGTGAGGAAGCCTTGGCGGGTGAGGCGTCCGAGGCGGCTGCGGGTGATGTTGACGGATGCCTCGTCGGTGGGCATGCCGAGGAGTTCGTGCAGCTC
>NZ_JBHUYJ010000218.1:0-3062 GCF_042668715.1 Streptomyces sp. NPDC057271 | reverse complement strand
GACCCCCGACTCCTCCGGCTCACCCTTCTCACCACCACATCCCGCGAGAACAAGGACCAGACCCACACAGACGGCACTGATAGAACGGGCGGCCACCCGAGAAGAGAACATGTGGTACTCCTGGGAATCGACAGAGAAGATGGTGGGACCCCCGCGCATCCGGCGAACCAAAATGAACTGCAGTAGCGGGCATCATCCAGTTAGCTGTACGGATCCGACCGCCAGATCGGTTCTGGCCCTCAGGCGAGTCCAGCCGCTGGGCGGTGTTTAGGTCGGGGTTCTGGTCGACGCCTCGCGCTGTGATGATCACGGGGTGCGGCGTGGCGATCTTCACGATGAGCAGTGGTCGTTGCTGGAGTCGTTGCTGCCTGCGGCGGGTGCGAGTCGCAGGTGGCCGGGTCGGCGGCGGCTGCAGCATGTCCGGCCGCAGCACGTGCAGCAGTCGGCCGGCGTAGTTCGTCTCGCCCTCGGCGGTGGGGCCGAACGCGGCGCCGGCCAGGGCCCGGGTGCCGGTCTCGATCAGCGTCATCAACTCCAGCGTCGGATAGCCATGATGCGAAGTCCTGCCCAGCCAGGCCCGGTTCCGCTCGGAATCGGGGACTCTCAGCGAACTGCAGCCGTCGAACGACACCGCCGTCGATCAGATCGCCGGTCTGCCGGGAGGGAAGCATCCGGGCGGTGATCACCCGTGAGTAGCCGGAAACGATCACGAGTACCGGCGGCCGGCCCGACTGCCCATAACCCAGTGGGATGTCGGCCGGCGGGAACCACAGGTCGCACTGGGCGAGCTCGCCGGGCTGGTAGACCGTCCGCGAGACCGGATCCACCGGCAGATAGGCCGGCCGCAGCTCGCGAACCCGCTCGCGCAGAACCGTCAGCCCACGCTCCCACCCGATCCTCTCCGCGATCACGGTGACCGGCATCGCCGGAGTCTGCTTCAACAGCTCACGGATCGCGGGCTCCACCGCGTCCACCGCCGAACCCTTCGCAGCCCGCCGGTACTGCGGCGGCCGGTCCGAGGCCAGAGCCCGCAGCACGGTGTTCCTGGAAATCCCCAGCTGCCGGGCCACCGCCCGGGCCGACAGCCCCTCAGACCGGTGCAGCCGACGGATCTCAGCCCAGTCCTCCACGTGGATCACCCTCTCTTCCTCCTGACCCCAGAACCAGTGAAGTCAGAATGATCAAGAGATCGCAGAGTGGCTCACTTTTCATCCGCCGTACGTGGCCCTCGTTTCACCCGTTGCCGACATGCCGTTGAGAGTGTTGCCTGGCGACGTCGGCGGATTCTCCGTCCCAGGCAAACCACCGTCTCCACGGGGGCCGGCCCCACCGGCAGGCCGGCGGCTACCTGCTTCAGCGCTGCAGCCAGGTCCTCTTCCTGCTTCATCGGATCGTTCCTTTCTGCGGGACGGGACGTCGAAGCCCTGCTGGGGTTGCTGCGGCTCGTTCAGCCAGGGCAGTCAGAAGGCCGTCTTCCCGCAGTTTTGCCAGTCCCCGGGTGATCTGGCTGCGTACCGTGCTGGTCGACCTCGGCGCCGACCATTTCACCCGCCGCGATCCCGAACGTGCCAAGCGACGGATGATCAAGAAAGCCAACAGCCTCGTCCTGACCGTCCGCTTCGAACCTCTCACGGCCTGAACCACCCAACCACGGGGGCCATTTTCGTGGCAGTCCCCGAAGTGGCCGCAGAGCCTGTGACGTACAAGCGAGAGTCACCCTGAAGCGGCTGCAATCGCCGCATCAGAGCCGTGCAAGGGGGGGCTGGCATCCTCCCGACGTCTCGTCCGAAAAAGATCCAGTGGTTACGATCAATAGAAATGAGACAGCTCCCCTCAAGGGAAAGAATTTGATTTACGGAAGGGATCATCCTGATCCACTTTGACCACAGAGGAAGTATCGACCCGAATATAATTCACCTCCGCGGTAATCAGAAATTAAAAATGCATCCCGGTTGAGCACTCTTGGTGCGCCCCAGCGCGATCATCCGATCTTCAATGCGCGAATGCCTTTTCCGCACGAGCGGCGACTCACAGGTTCGCCCTGCGATTTAGCCCCGATTGAAACCGTGAATCATATCAAGTGAGCACCATGGCCATCAATGAATCGACGTCATCAATTTCACTCCGCCACCCATCATTGGCCGCTACGTGGCAGTCAGACGCCGCATGCGCTGCACCCAACGTAGATCCAGATTACTTCTTCCCCGAGGAGAAGATCACCAAGTTTAGCGGCGCGGGAAGCAGAGCCAAGCGCATCTGTGCGGACTGTCCAGTGCGAGACGAATGCCTTCGTGCGGCTTTGGACGGACGTGAGGCGGCGGGCATTTGGGGGGGCCTCAGCCCGCTGGAGCGGTACGCTCTAGGGGGTCCCCGACCGCGAGGGGCACGCACAGTAAATGATGCCTGAATACGAAGCTACGGATCGAGCTCTTCTGTGGATAAAGAATTCGGGATTATCCTCCACCTGGTGTCGCTATCCGAAACGGTTTGGGTTCTGGGGCGTTGGGGGTGTGTGAGCGATCTGGTGGGGGACGCGCGGTATCTGTCGCCGTCGGCGCAGGAGGGTCTGCGGTTGCGGGCGGTGGCCGCGTTGGTGGCGGGCAGGGCTTGATCAAGTTCCCTGGGTGTCCGGGTTGTTGGTGATGCCCAGGAGCGGGAGGGCTCGTTCGGGCTGGTCGCGGATTGCGCGGGTGGTCTTGGCGATGTTGACGGCTCCGAGGGTTTTGAGCAGGCCGATGGCGAGGTTGCGGAAGGTGGCCATGGCGCGGGGTGCGGTGCCGGTGTGGAGGGTGGAGGCGTCCTCGGCGTAGGTCACGTCTCTCACGTGGTGCAGAGCCTCGACGGCCCAGTGGCCGCGGACGGCGGCGGCGAGTTCGGCCGGGGTGGTCTGGTGGGCGTCGAGGCTGGTGACGGCGTAGATGGTCTCGCGGCTCTCGCGCTCGCCGGTGTCGGCGTACAAGTGAACGTGGCTCTGGCAAGATTTTCGTAGCCGGAGATCATCTCGGTGACACGGTCAGCCGGTCCGCAACGCGGGCAGCCTGTGGCTGTGCTCTGTTGAACTG
>NZ_JBHUYJ010000217.1:0-3099 GCF_042668715.1 Streptomyces sp. NPDC057271 | reverse complement strand
GGGCCTCCCAATAAACGAGGGGCGAGGGGTCGGGGGGGGGACAAGGGGGGGCCCCCCGTCGGGTGAAAAGAGAGCTGGGAGTCCCCCGGGGGTGCGGGGGGGTCCCCCGGGACCCGGCGGGGCCCCCCCGTTTCCGGGGTCCCCGAAGGGCCGGCTTCACGCTCCCGCCCAGGTGGCGGGCCCGGTGGGGCCTTCGCGGCCCGTTTTACGGCGGAATCGCCACGCCCGTGGCCCTCGGCGTGCCACGCTGGGGGCAGCCGTACGGCCGGGGAGGGGTGGGTGCGATGGAGTCGTCCGGGGCGGTGTGCCGACAGACAGAGGGCCCCGGCGCCCATGGGCGCCGGGGCCTGTCCTCCCCCGTGCTGACCCGGAGCCCCGAGCTCCCAGGGTCATTCCCCTCGGACCGTTTTCCCCGAGCGGTCCGCCTCCCGCTGAAGATCTCCCCTCGGCGGCGCTCGTCAATCCTTGAGCGCGGTCACTCGAACGAGGGGTGTTACGTGGCAGAACCCCATTTTCGAATATGGGTTCGATAGTCTGGCGGTGCTCGACACGCTCGATGGGAAGAGGGGGTGCCAGGGAACATGGTGCGACGTCTCGACGTCACCGGGGCCGACGGCGTACGCCTGGCGGCCTGGGAGTTCACGGAAGAGCAGGCACGTACGACAGGGTCCGGAGTCTTACTTCTGCACGGCCTGATGGGCCGCGCCTCCCACTGGGCCCCCACCGCGCGCTGGCTGGCCGGGCGGCATCGCGTCGTCGCCCTCGACCAGCGCGGTCACGGCCTCAGCGACAAGCCGCCCGCGGGCCCCTTCACCCGCGAGGCGTACGTCTCCGACGCGGCTGCCGCCGTCCAGCAGCTCGGTCTCGGCCCCGTCACCCTCGTCGGCCACTCCATGGGCGCGCTCACCGCCTGGCAGTTCGCCGCCGAGTACCCCGACCTCGTCCAGGCCCTGGTCGTCTGCGACATGCGCGCTTCGGCTCTCGGGGCCGCCTCGCAGCGGGAGTGGCAGGACTGGTTCCGCCGCTGGCCGGTGCCGTTCACCTCGCTCGACGGCGTGCGGCGGTGGTTCGGTGAGGAGGACCCCTGGGTCGAGCGGCCGAACCCCGCGCGCGGGGAGTTCTTCGCCGAGGTGATGACCGAGCGCCCCGACGGCTGGTACCCGGTCTTCGACCCCGCCCAGATGCTGACCTCCCGGGAGACCTGGGTCCACGACGCCCACTGGGACTCGCTCGCCCAGGTCCGCTGCCCGACGCTGATCGTCCGCGGCCTGGACGGCGAGTTGGGCCGCGCCGAGGCCCAGGAGATGGTCCGCGTCCTCCCGCGCGGGGCGTACGCGGAGATTCCGGACGCCGGCCATCTCCTCCACTACGACCACCCGGACGCCTGGCGGACGGCGATCGAGCCGTTCCTCAACGGCGTCCTGACGTCATAGCCCCGAGTCGCCTCAGGCCCGAGTTGCTACAGGGCCGAGCCGCCTCAGGCCCGAGTCGCCTCAGGCCCGACTCGCTACAGGGCCGAGCCGCTGAGTGGCGGGGGGACCGGTCGGTCGTACACGTTCTCGGGCGTCACGACCTCGGTCACCGCCCGGGCGACCAGCGTGCTCGGCTCCTGGCCTCCGGACTGGATGTCCGTGTTGAGCATGAGCACCATCGTGGCCTTCTGCGAGGGCAGGTAGACGGTCACCGTCTCATAGCCCGGGATGGACCCGTTGTGCCCGATCCAGCCGTTGGTCTCGAAGATGCCGAGGCCGTAGCTCGTACCGGGGTAGCCCGTCGGCAGCGTCTTGAGCCGTTCCGCCTGGGTCTCCGGGCTGAGCAGCTCCCCGGTGGCGACGACCTTCGCCCAGCGGCGCAGGTCGTGCAGATCCGAGATCATCGCTCCCGCCGCCCAGGCCCAACTGGGGTTCCAGTCCGTGGAGTCGGCGACCTCGCCGTCCGGGGTCTGGTCGGTGTATCCGCGCGGATGCGGCTCGGGGAACTCCGCCCCGTGCGGGAACAGCGTCTCCCGCAGCCCCGCCGGGCGCAGCACCCGCCTGTCGATGACGTCGGCGAGACGGTGTCCGCTGACCTTCTCGATCACGAGGCCGAGCAGGACGAGGTTGCTGTTGCAGTACTCGAACCGGGCCCCCGGCGCGAAGGTGTTGTCGTGCCGGTAGCCGTACGCGAGCACCTCGTGCGGGGTGAACCGGCGCCTCGGGTGGTTCTCCAGATCCTGGATGAAGTCCGGGTCGGAGGTGTACGGGAAGAGGCCGCTGCGCATCTCGGCCAGGTGGCGCAGGGTGATGTTGTCGCCGTCGGGCACACCGTCGACGTAGCGGGAGATCGGGTCGTCGAGCCCGATCCTGCCGTCGTCGACGAGCTTCAGGAGCGCGGTGACCGTGAAGGTCTTGGTCTCGCTGCCGATCCGCACGGAGCCGGACGTGCTCATCGGCCTGCCGGTGACCTTGTCGGCGACACCGGTGGCGTGGACGTAGCAGCCCTTGCCCGGGATCCACACCCCGGCGACGATGCCGGGGATGCCGGCCTGCACGCGGGCTTCCTCGACAGCCTTGTCCAGACGGGCGGTCAGCTCGGGTCCCAGACCGCCGTCTCGGCACTCCTCGCCGCCGTGGTGGCCGGTGCCGGCGGGGACGGCGGTGGGCATGGCGGTGGCGGGAGCGGTGGCCATCGGGGCCAGCACGGATGCCACGAGGAGCGCTGCGGCGAAGAGTCTGCGGGAGGGGGTACGTCGCATGTCGGGGGCGCCTCTTCCGGTTCAGGATCAGGAACGCCAACGTGCCCCTCGCGATGCCCCCGCACGTCCTTTCCGCGCCCGCGGCCCCCGGTGAGTCCACTCGTTCGGACCCGGACCGCCCCCGACCCGAACCGCACCCGCACCCGCACCGGCCCCCGATCCGCCCCGACCGGCACCCGCACAGGAGCCGCCGACGGGACGTGGGGGCGTCGATGTCTGCCCTCGGCCTTGCCTTCACGGCCCTCTCGCCCGGCCTCCTCCCGGTGCTAGTACTCCAGCAGGATTTCGCTGTCTGACCTGGTCTTTCGCCGGGTGGCGGGAGTGTAGCGGGACTTCGGTCGTGCGGGGGCGGTCTCAGGGAAACC
>NZ_JBHUYJ010000216.1:0-3415 GCF_042668715.1 Streptomyces sp. NPDC057271 | reverse complement strand
GTTCGTCGCCCGCGAGATCTACCGCCACCTACCCCACGTGATCCACACCGCCCGAAAGCTCCCACAGACCACTTGACGATCTATAGGAGCTTCTCACCGTCAGTGGGAACACTTGAGTCGACGAATACCACGCGGGCCAGTCGGTCGCCGATCCGCTCCGCGGCCTGACCGACCGGGATGCCCGAGTAACTGTGACCCACCAGGACCACGTCACGCAGATCCTGGCGTTCCACCTCAGCAACGATGTCCTGGACGTGAGTCGCTTGCCCCGCCGGTACACCCTGCTTGTCAGCAAGACCGGACAGCGTCAACGGATAGACGCCGTGGCCGGCCGCACGCAGATACGGCACCACCTCGCCCCACGCCCATGCCCCGAGCCGTGCACCGGCAACCAGCACGAAATTCACCATACCCGCACCGTAGCCGGGCAGCCTGACGATCTCCTAGAAAATACTTTCGATACACGCCCTAGTCGCAATGTCCTTGTTCTACGGTGGCTGGATCACGACGGCTTCGTGTGGAGATCGGGTTTGCTTGGGCCGGTTGCGGTGGCGGCTGGCTCCGGCCTTGTAGATTCGACATCTGCGTTTGACGATCGACCTCCGGCAGGGCTGCGGCGCGTCCCGCCCTCGGTATCAGGGCCTCGATGCTTCGGATACGGGGATGCTGCTGCCCGGCAACGCGCTGAGCAGGCAGATTTCACCGACGCGCGCACGGCCTGCCGATGGGGACACCATGGTCGTATGACGCTGTCTGGCGAGCGTGACCTCGCCGTCGTCGAGGCGCCGTCCGTGCTCGGGTTGCGGCCGTCCGGGGTCCAGGAGCTGCCGGATGCCGTGCTCGGCGGAGTGGCGCGGGTCGCGCGGGTCGAACCGCCCGCGTACGACCCGGTGCGCGACGTCGAGACCGGGGTGCTCAACCCGGGTGGGATCGCGCGGTACTCCGTACAGCTGGCGGACGTCGTCGGCGAGGTGCTCGACTCCGGGCGCTTTCCCGTCGTCCTGGGCGGCGACTGCAGCATCCTGCTCGGGAACCTGCTCGCCCTACGGCGCAGGGGGCGGTACGGGCTGCTGTTCCTCGACGGACACACGGACTTCTACGAGCCGTCCGTCGAGCCGACCGGCGAGGTCGCGTCGATGGAACTCGCCCTGGCCACCGGACGCGGCCCGCGGCCGCTCGCCGATCTGGAGGGGCGGGGGCCGCTGGTGCGGGGCGAGGACGTCGTCGCTTTCGGGTTCCGGGACGCCGACGAGTCCGCCGCGGCGGGGAGTCGGCCGCTCCCGCCGCGGCTGTATGCTCTCGCCCTCGACGACGTGCGCGCGGTCGGCGCGGGCGAGGCCGCGCGCGGCGCCGTGGCCCGGCTTGCCGAGCGGGACGGGTACTGGATCCACCTCGACGTCGACGTCCTGGACGACGGGATCATGCCCGCCGTCGACTACCGGCAGCCCGGCGGGCTGAGCTGGGCCGAACTGGAGGACGTGCTGCGGACAGCCCTGGGCCACGAGCGTGCCGTCGGGTTCGACGTCACGATCTTCAACCCGCGGCTCGACCCCGCCGGGACGATCGCCGGCCGTCTGACCGACTGCCTGCGGCGGGCCCTGCGGGTCCGGAGCGCTGCCGGTACGGGTCCCTAGGGGGTGCGTCGTCCGAGGATGTCGGCGAACACGATCACGGCCGCGCTCCTGCCGTACTTCTCCTCCTTCTCCGACGCGTAGTCGCCCTTCCTGACGAGCACCTGCTTGATGTTGATCCTGGTTCCGACGGGGAAGGTCATCTCCTGCTCGGACGCGTTGTTCTTTCCGAGCGACCTTCCCTGGTGCTCGTCCGGCAGGCCGAACTCCCAGACGACCTCCTTGCCCGCCACGTACGTGTGGGTCAGTGGATCACCGAACGTCGTCGACAGGATCGCCGGCCATTCGATCGTCTGGTTGAGCGTCACGTAGCCGCCGTCCGGATGGTCCTCGTCCTGCTTCAGGATTCCCTCGAAGGAGTCGTAGATGTACTTGCTGTCGCCGCGGACCACTTGGCCGTCGGCGTTGGCCGGCGGCGTGTCGAAGTCGCTCCACACACCGTTGATGCGGGCGAAGATCTCGTAGGTGTTCCGGAGGTGCTTCGCGTCCCATCCCTCCGTGGCGTCCTCGGTCGCGTAGTTCCGTGCGACGGCCAGGCGTTTCCACGCGTCGAGGACCTGTGTCTCCTTCGCCTGGAAGGAGAAGTCGGGGGACGCGATCTCGGAGGGGCTGTAGCCGACCTCGCCGAGTGCGGCTAGCAGCGGGTTGATCCGCCGGTAGTCCGCGCTGAGGTAGTTCTCGCCGAGGTTGAGGTCCGCCTGCTTCTGCTTGACCGCGAGGACGGCCGGATCGAGCTCCTGCCTGCGGGATTCGAGGTAGGCCCTGCGGGACTCCTCTCGGCCCTCGGCCGTTCCCCAGTCCTTGGCGACCGGCGACACGCGGACCTTCTTGCCGCCGTCCTCTGGGGCGATGAGATAGGACCCGAAACTGAATCCGGCGATCGAATAGCCCATCGGACTGTCCTCGTCGTCCTCGTGCTTGACGACGGCCGTCCCTTTCGGGAGCCCCGGCGCCAGGACGCGCTGGACGGCGGGGGCCGGGGCGGAATCGGCGGCGTGCGCGTGGTCGTGGACGTCGTGGGCGTCGCGCGTCTCGTGGGCGTCGTGGGTCTCGTGGGCGTCGTGGGCGTCGTGGGGGTCGCGCGTCTCGTGGGCGTCGTGGGTCGGCGCCGGGGCGGACATCGCGCGGACGGCGTTGGCCTCGGCCTCCCGCTCGAACCTGTCGGAGGGGTCACTGACCTTGAGACCGTCGTCGGTCTCGGTGCCCGCGACGGGACCCTTGCGCTGCTGGATCACATGGGTCAGCTCATGGGCGAGCGTGTGCTTGTCCCCGCCGCCCCGGCCCACGACGACGTGGTTCCCGGAGGTGTAGGCCCGGGCGCCGACATCGGCGGCGGAGCGCTGGGCCGCCTGGTCGGTGTGGAGGCGTACGTCGGAGAAGTCCGCGCCGAGCCGGGCCTCCATCTCGCTGCGCAGCGAGGGTTCGAGCGGCCGCCCGGGCGAACCGGTCACCTGATGCACGGAGGAGCGCTGCACCATCCGCGTCACCACCGCGTTGCCCACGGTGCGTTGCAGCGCGGCGAGCGAGTCGGGGGCGAGTACGGAGTCTCCCGGCGCCGTCGAAGCGCTCTCGGCCCGCGGCCGGCTCCGGACGCCCCGGGACGCGGGGGCGGGCCGCCCCGGCTCTTCGCTTTCGCTTTCGCGTTCGCGTTTCATCCTGGCTCCTGTTGCTGGGCGGCTTGCCTCCACTCCTAGTACTCCAGCAGGATTTCGCTGTCTGACCTGGTCTTTCGCCGGGTGGCGGGAGTGTAGCGGGACTTCGGTCGTGCGGGGGCGGTCTCAGGG
>NZ_JBHUYJ010000215.1:0-3532 GCF_042668715.1 Streptomyces sp. NPDC057271 | reverse complement strand
GCTCACCGGCGGTGTCCATCGGTGAGGTTCTGTCCGGCGGCAGCTCCCAGACGCCCGAGGTCCCACGCCCGCTGGTGGAGGCGCCGTTCACGCCAGTGGTCGCGGATGCCGGGGCCGGGGCGCCGTCGGCGGCTGCCGCCCCTTCGCAGACAGCGCGGGGCCCGGTCCTGGACGGGCAGGCTCCCGTGGCGCCGGCGGCCGGCGCGGCCCCGGCCACGGGGACACGTGGCCCGGAAGGGCAGTCGCCCGCCTCCCCCGCCGCGCCCGCCTCGTCCGCCTCGTCCGCCTCGTCCGCTGGGTCCGCTGGGTCCGCTGGGTCCGCTGGGTCTGCTGGGCCGGGTCAGAGTGCGGCGGGCAGGCCGCCGTCCATCGACACGGTCGTCAGTGGGAAGAATGCCGGTGACGCGTCGGGGGCCAGGGTCGGGGCTGCCACGAGTACGAACGCTCCCGAGGTGACTTCACCGGTGTCCCGGGCGGGCGGGCGGCCGCAGGACCTGACCGTCACAGCGAGCGCGTCCACGGCCACATCCACGTCCTCGTCCTCGTCCACAGCCTCGTCCACGGCGTCGTCCACGGCGTCGTCCTCGTCCTCGGCGTCGTCTGCTCCTGCTGTGAAGGTCTTCAACCCGGCCGGGGCGCCGGAACCTGTCGCCGCTGCCACGAGTCCGGAGCCGGTCTCGAGCTCTGCCGGGCAGGCGCCGCCAGCCGTGCGGCGCTCCCCGGCGGCGGATGCCCCTCCCCTCCCGGATCTCGCCGCCTACGCGGCGGAGATGCACAAGATGAACGCGGCCGGTGACGTGGTGAAGGGCAGCATGGTGCTGCGTGAGTACTTCGCCATGCAGGAGGCGAGGATCGCCTGGGAGGAGGCGAATCCGGGCCTGGTGAACGAGGCTTCGCAGGTCAGGGTCGGGCCGTATGACGGTGTGATCCTGGATGCGGTAGGCCGGACGATGGCGGAGTTCCCGGAGTTCGCCGGCCGGGGGGACGAACCGCTGACGGACATCCTCGCGGATCTGAGCCCAGCCCAGTTGGTGAAGTTCGAGCGCCTGGTCGATGAGAACGGCCTCGCCTCGGTGAACAAGGATTTCCAGGAGATCCTCAACGACGGCACGCTGGAGCGTGTGCTGTCGCAGACCGACTCCACGCTCGGGGAAGTGCTGCCACCGGAGCCCGCATCGCCTGTCGTGGATGCGCCGGAGAACGTCATGGCGGACACGCCCGAACCGGTAGTGGACACGCCCGAACCGGTAGTGGAGAGGCCCGACCCGGCGGTGGAGAGGCAGGCCGAGGCCACGCAGCTGACCCGGTCTGGTGACGCCGGGGGTGAGAGTGGTGCGGGTCCCCTGATCGTGGCCCAGCGTGAGGGGCTGGTGGTCACGGCCGCGCCGGAGCAAAGCCCTGTCGCGGCTGTCGAGGGCCCGGACGCGAACCTGGCCCTGGGCGCGGCGGAGAGTGCTGCCGCGGTGCCGGCGGGCGAGACGCCGTCCGGGGCGGGTTTCGGGCGTGAGGGGGCACGTGTGCCGGAAGCGGTGCTGGAGAACGTCGTGCGGCGCAATGTGCAGGAGGCCGTTGTCCAGTGGATGTTGTTCTCGCCTGAGTTGGTACGTCTGGCCGAGGTGATGACCCTCGGGGAAGCGATCGCCTCAGCGCCCCCGGGTGCGGACGGTGCCATGCGTGAGTGGGGCAGTTGGGTGACGGGCAACGTCTCCCCCGAGGTGTGGAACGCGGTGGACCCGCAGACCCGTGCCGGCATCCGCGAGACGCTGTTGACAGAGAAGCTCGCCACGCTGGCGGTGAACGACTTCGTACTGGCGGAGAACCAGATCACTTGGGTGGAGGACGTGGCAACGCCCGTCACCTCCGAGGCGCTCCCTCCGGTCACCCCCGAGGTGCTTCCCCCGGCCGTCTCAGAGGCGGTTCCTCCCGTCACCCCCGAGGCGGTTCCTCCGGTCGTTTCCGAGGTGGTTGCTCCGGTCGTCCCGGAGTCCGGTTCCACGGGCCGGGTCGGGGATCTGCCCGCGGGTGGTGAGAGTCCTTCGCCCGCACGGCAGGACTCGGGCTTCGGCGAGGCGCCGATGGGTGGCGCGAAGTCTCCCGAGACGGTGACGGAGCCGCCGGCGGAGACGGTGATGGAGCCGGAGGTGGTTCCTGCGGCCGGCCCGGAGCAGTCGGGTATTGCGTCGGTCGAGGGGCGGCGGATGGGGGAGGCGGGGGCTCCGGACGAGGTTCGTATGATGACGGCGATCGTGAAGTCGGTCGAGTCGCTGGGTGAGCTGGCGCCTCGTGGGGAGTTGCCGCTTGCCGAGGTTCTGCGTGATCTGTCTCCTGGCCAGTTGGAGAAGTTCGGGGCGCTGATGCGTCAGAACGGTCTGGAGGAGTTCGGGCTGGGCGCGAGGGAGCTGATCGAGCCGGGGGGGCTGGTCGATCAGGCGCTGGCGGGTAAGGACTTCCTGGTCAATGACTTCCTCTCGATGGAGACGCTGGTCGCGGAGGTCATGCGGACGACCCATCCGGACACGACCGAGGTCCCGGCTGTGCCGGAGAAGCCCCTGCCGGAGCGTCCGCTTCCGGACAAGCCCCTGCCGGAGAGGCCCCTGCCGGAGCGTCCGCTTCCGGAGAGGCCCCTGCCGGAGCGTCCTCTTCCGGAGAAGCCCCTGCCGGAGCGTCCTCTTCCTCGGCTGCCTCTTTCGGAGGCTGGGGGCCCGCAGTCCGGTTCCACGGGCCGGGTCGGGGATCTGCCCTTGGGTGGTGAGAGTGCTTCGCCCGCACGGCAGGACTCGGGCTTCGGCGAGGCGCCGTTGGGTGATGCGAAGTCTCCCGAGACGGTTGCGCGATCCGCACCTGAGAGGGTCGGGGATGTGTCTTCCGAGACGGTCGGTGAGGGCAGTATCCGTTCAGGTCTGCCGGAGGTCACGGTCGTTGCGGAAGGGAGCCTGGCGGAAGGCATGACCGCCGAGATCGGCTCCGTGAGTGAGGGCGAGCAGGGCCTGGGGGGGCGGGCCGGCGACGGCAACGAGTCGGGCGGGGAGGGTGACTGGCTGGATCAGGCGCTGGGTGACCTGCGGCCGGTGCCGGAGGGAGAGCCGCTGTCCGCGACGCCGGACTCGCCGGGCAACCCGGCTCTGGAGGCGTTTAGGGCGAGCGCGGAGGCGTTTAGGGCGAGTATGGAGGCGTTCCCGGAGCTGCCCGACTCGGTCAAGGACTTGCCGCTCGTGGAGGTGCTGGAGGGTCTTTCCCCGGCGCAGAAGATCAAGCTAGGCGTGCTTTTGAGGGAGCACGGTCTGGCGGATGGTCCGGCGATGGTGGAGAGCGGTGCGCTGCGCGATCTGCTGTGGCCCACGCTGGACACCCTGCGCAATCCGAACGTGATTTCGGGGGGTGCGGGTTCTGGTTCTGGTGCCGATGAGGCGCTGGCGGCGCGGGTGCAGGCGCTGCGCGACGGGGAACGCCCGGTGGAGGTGGAGGGTGAGTACGGCCCTTTGCCGGAGGGGGAGTTGGAGGCGCTGCTGGATCAGGCGCCGGGGGTGCCGGA
>NZ_JBHUYJ010000214.1:0-3807 GCF_042668715.1 Streptomyces sp. NPDC057271 | reverse complement strand
CCGGTGCTGACATTCCTCGCATTCCTTTGCGCCGTACTCGCCTGTAGCACCATGTTCGCGGTGTGCGCCGCGTACCTCCCGGAGCTCTACGAGCCGAGGGTGCGCTGCACGGGAGCGGCGGTCGGCTACAACCTGGCGGGCGTCCTGGGCGGGGCGCTGACACCGATCCTGGCGACGGCCCTGTCCGGGGGCTCGGGGCCGCCCTGGGGGGTGGCGGCGTATCTGACGGTGGTGGCGCTGGTGAGTCTGGGCTGCTTCGCACTGCTCCCGGAGACGCTCTCGGCGTCCGCCCGGGCGAAGGCGCCGACGGAGGAGTCGGCGGAGGAGCCGGCGAACGTGTCCGCGTAGAGATGCACCGCGGCCGGTGCGAGTGGTGGTGTGCCGCCCGCACCTGCCGCGGTGCGTTGCTCTCCGTGCCGTACGCGGTCAGGCGCCGACGCTGTCCTTCTCGGTCTCTCCGGTCTCCCCGGCCTCCACGGCGGGGGCCGTCGAGGCCTCGGCGGCCTCGCGCGCCGCCTGCTTCCTGGAGGCGATCAGGCTGGTGATCGTCGTGACGACCAGGACACCGCCGATGACCGCCAGCGAGAACGGGATGGAGATCTCGGGGACGTGCACCCCCGACTCGTGCAGGGCGTGCAGCACCAGCTTCACGCCGATGAAGCCGAGGATCACCGACAGGCCGTAGCTGAGGTGGACCAGCTTCTTCAGCAGGCCACCGATCAGGAAGTACAGCTGGCGCAGACCCATCAGCGCGAAGGCGTTGGCGGTGAAGACGATGTACGGGTCCTGGGTCAGGCCGAAGATCGCCGGGATCGAGTCGAGGGCGAAGAGGATGTCCGTCGTGCCGATGGCGAGCATGACGACCATCAGCGGGGTCAGCACCCGCTTGCCGTTGACCTTGATGAAGAGCTTCGTGCCGTGGTACTTGTCCGCGACGCCGAACTTCTTCTCGACCGACTTGAGGAGACGGTTCTCCTCCCAGTCGTCTTCGTCCTCGTCGGAACGCGCCTCCTGGATGAGCTTCCAGGCGGTGTAGATCAGGAACGCGCCGAAGATGTAGAAGACCCAGGAGAAGCTGGCGATGATCGTGGCGCCCGCGGCGATGAAGATCGCACGCAGGACCAGGGCGATCAGCACACCCACGAGCAGCACGCGCTGCTGGAGGTGGGAGGGCACCGAGAACTTCGCCATGATCAGCACGAAGACGAAGAGGTTGTCGACACTGAGCGACTTCTCGGTGATGAATCCGGCGAAGAACTCACCGGACGCCTGACCGTTGCCGAAGAAGGCCAGGCCGATGCCGAAGAGCACGGCGAGCACGATCCAGACGATCGTCCAGATTCCGGCTTCCTTGACCGACACGTCATGGGGCTTGCGCCCGATGAAGAAGTCGATCGCGATGAGGGCGCCCAGACCGAGAATGGTCAGCACCCAGAGAGTCGTCGAAACGTCCACTGCGCCTCCGGCGTCGTACGGCTAATTGATCAGCGTCGTCGCTGCCGGAGGTCTCTTCCACCCGGAGTCCGTGCGAGACGGGCCGAGCCGGCGCCCCGGGATCGACCCCGGTCGGGGTACGTCCGTATTGACGGGAACGCCGCACATGGGGAGTACTCCCCTCCGCGTCCAGAAGACTACCCGAAGAACCAAGAAAAGGTAAAGGCTAGGGTAAAGGTCCCCCAAAGGAGCAGGTCAGCGGCCCCATTGACGTCGGGCCTCGGCCACCTGCGCGAGGACCTGCGGCAGTATCCGGCTCCCCGACGGGAACAGCGGCGGTTCGTACGTCCAGGCATGGCCGACCCACGGATCGGCGAGATGGTCGTCCGGTACGGGAGTGATCCGCAGCAGCGACCGCCACAGCGGGTCGAGCACCGGGCCGTACGCGGAGGCGTCCTCGCGGTCGGCGACCATCAGCAGATGCACCCCGACCGCCGGGCCCTCGTCCGCGAGGTAGCGGAGCTGATTGACCGCCCGGTCGTCGAAGCCGTGCGGGAAGTCATGGACGATCAGCAGCTGCTCGGCGGTGTCCACGCCCGGCGGCAGCGCGTCGGGGGCGCCGGCCCGCAGCGCCATCTGGACCAGGTCCACGCGCTCGGTGAGCTGGGCGAGGACGGCCGTGACCCCGGCCGCTCCGGCAGCCGGCGGGCCCCCGAGGACGCCCGCCTCGACGAGCGGCGCGAGCGCCGTCGCGCCCGAGCCCGCCGGGTCGACGACATGGACGGTGAACTCGCCGGGCGGGTACACCGCGAGCAGCCGAGCCGCGTGCGCCACAGCGGTGTCCAGCGCGAGCCGGCGCAGCTCGGCCTCGTCGAGCAGCCCGGCGGCCTCGGAGCGCCCGCGTCCGGAGTCCACCCACAAGCCGCGCTCCAGCGGGAGTCTGACCAGCATCGGGATGCACAGATCCGTGCGCTCGGGGAGGTGGAGGTCGCCCAGGCGCAGTGCCATCGGGGCTTCCATGGGGACGCGGTAGGCGTGCCAGACGGGGTTGTCCCAGCGGGCGTAGGCGGCGGGCAGCGCCGGTTCGACGACCTCGGACTCGGCGGCGAGCTGGGCGAGGTCCCGGTCCAGGGCCTCCTGGGCGCGGGCGGTGAGTTCGTCGTGCTTGGCGCGGGCCGCCTCGCGGGCGGCGTCCCCGGCGCCGCCGATGCGGCTGCGCGGATCGGAGAGCACGCCGTCGAGCTCCTTGTCGAGCCGGGACTCGGCGAAGTCGCAGGCGCTGCGGTACGCGGCGGTGGTGCGGGCCAGGTCCTCGAACATGCCCCAGACCTGGTTGTAGAGCCGCTCGTCCATGGACCAGCCGCTGGCGTCCCCGGCGACGGGGACGGGCGGTGCCTGCCGGGGCTCGGGGGCGGCCGCGCGGCGGCCCGGATGGGCGTAGCTGATGGGGCCGCCGCCTGTGCTCCGGCCGGAGGACGCCGGCGGGGACGGCAGCGGCGGGGGCGGCGGGGTCACCGGCAGGGTGGGGGACGAGTCCGCTGCGGCCATCGGCTCCGGGGCGGACGCCGGCGCCGAGTGGCGTACGCGCTCGGTCTCGGGGACGCGTGGGGGCGGGGCGGAGACCGAGCGGGCCAGGCCCCTGGCGACGGCCTCCAGGATCGTGGCGGCCAGGTCGGCTGGACGGTCGAGGCCCTGGTCGCCGAGCATGGCCGCGAGACCGCCCTCGTACCCCTGGCCCATCGCCCGCACCTTCCAGGCGCCCTGGCGGCGGTACAGCTCCAGGGCGACGACGGCCGACTCACGGTCCAGGCCGGTGATCGTGTAGGAGGCGATCTCGGAGCCGTCGAGGCCGGTGACGGCCACGAAAGGGGCGGCGACGGCGCCGAAGCGGGCCGGGCCGCCCACGCCGACGGGCAGGGCGAGGAGGAGCGAGAGGCGGTGCACGGCCGCCGGGACCGCTTCCAGGTCGACGGCGAGCCGGTGGTCGGCCGCCGCCTGCTGGGAGACCTCGACACCAGGTAGCAAGGGCGACCCCGGGTGGGCGATCCACTCGACGCCGGGGACCCGGCCGCCCTCGTCGCCGAGGGTGGCTCCGGCGATCACCGGATGCCCGGCCGAGACCCGGATCTCCAGTCGGGTGTCGGGCAGGGGGTGGTTCTGTCCCCGGACCAGCTCGACCGTCATCGACTCTGTCCCCTCAGCGTCTTCCGTGTGGATCATGTGGGACAGCTCCCGGTGGCCTGCCGCCTCCGGGAGCTGTGGGTGCGTCTGCGGTGCCGCCTAGACCCGTCCTCCGCACATGCTTCGTTTGGTGGGACGAGCGGTTGATGTGATGACCGATTGGTCGTGGGTTCGTTGGTCTGGGTATGTCGT
>NZ_JBHUYJ010000213.1:0-3968 GCF_042668715.1 Streptomyces sp. NPDC057271 | reverse complement strand
GCACCCGCGCCCGCGCCGCCCGCGCCCGCCGACGTACCGGCCGCCGAGACGACCACGCGGCTGCGGCCGATCCGTGACACGGGCGCCCGGGCGATACCGCCGCGCCCCGCGACCCAGCCCCCGGCGCGGCCCGCCGCCGCGCCCGCCCCGCGGATGCCGGCGCAGACGTACGGAACGTACGGCGCCTATCGGCCCTACACCGCACCGCCCGAGACCGTCGTCGAGACCACCACCCGTCTCCGGCCCATCCGCGAGCGCCGCGTCGGCCTGGTGGTCGCGGCCGGGGCCTGCCTCGTCCTCGGTGCCGGCCTCGTCGGCGGCGCCGTCGCCGGAGCCGTCCTCGCCACCACGGACGCCGGCGCCCCCGAGGAGCCCGAGGGCTACGCCGAGGCCAGGACCCTGTGGCACAGCGTCCCCGTCGACACGCTCTTCCCCCGCACCCTCGCGGGCCCCAAGGAGGGCCCCGGCGCCGCCGACCGCACCTGGACGCGGGTCGTCGTCGCACCCGACGCCCCCTGCACCTCGGCCTCCCTGCCCAAGAGCGTGCTCACCACCCTGCGGCCCGTCGGCTGCGACCGCGTCCTGCGCGCCACCTACACCGACGCCACCGCCTCCAGCGTCATCACCGTCGGTCTGGTCTTCACCCAGGCCGATCCCACCGCCACACGCTCCCTCGCCACCGAGTCCGCCGCACGCCTCGGCACCGACGTACCCCCGGCGCTCTCCGCCCCGGGCACCGTGGCCGCCCGCTTCGGCGCCGCGCAGCGCGCCGGCTGGTGGACCCGCGCACTGAACGACCTTCCCGTCGTCGTCACCGCAGTCTCCGGCTTCGCCGACGGCCGTCCCGTCGCCTCCCCCCAGCCCGCCGACCGGGCCATGGCCGACGGACAGACCAGCCCCGTCGCCCAGTCCGGCCTCGGCCACGAGGCCAAGGGTGTCGCCGACCGGATCGAGAGCACCCTGCGCGCAACGGTCACCACAGCAGCGAAGGACCACGACCGGTGACCCGCCCCCGCGCCCTCGCGGCCCTGCTCGCGGCCGCCTTCGCGGTCCTCCCCGCCACCACCACCCCGGCGTACGCCGACACCATCCGCGCCCGCCAGTGGGGCCTCGAAGCCCTGCACACGACCAAGGCCTGGCGGACCACCAAGGGCGAGGGCATCACCGTCGCCGTCCTCGACACCGGGGTCGACGCGGACCACCCCGACCTCGTCGGGTCCGTCCTCACCGGCAAGGACCTCGTCGGCTTCGGTGCCGGGCGCGGCGACCGGGCCTGGGCCCGTCACGGCACCGCCATGGCCGGCATCATCGCCGGGCACGGCCACGGACCCGGCCGTCAGGACGGCGTCCTCGGCGTCGCCCCGAAGGTCGAGATCCTGCCCGTCAGGGTCATCCTCGAAGGCACCGACAAGGCCCGTGACAAGGCCCGCAAGACCCGCGGCACCGCCCTCGCCGAAGGCATCCGCTGGGCCACCGACAACGGCGCCGACGTCATCAACCTCTCCCTCGGCGACGACTCCAAGTCCGCCCACCCCGACGCGGGAGAGGACGCCGCCGTCCAGTACGCCCTCGCCAAGGGCGTCTCCGTCGTCGCCTCGGCCGGCAACGGCGGCGAGAAGGGCGACCACATCTCGTACCCCGCGGCCTACCCCGGCGTGGTCGCCGTGACCGCCGTCGACCGGTACGGCACGCACGCCTCCTTCTCCACCAGCCGCTGGTACTCCACCGTCAGCGCCCCCGGCGTCGACATCGTCATCGCCGACCCGGACCGCCGCTACTACGAGGGCTGGGGCACCAGCGCCGCCGCCGCGTTCGTCTCCGGCGCCGTCGCGCTCGTCCGGTCCGCCCACCCCGACCTGACGCCCGCCCAGATCAAGCGGCTCCTCATCGACACCGCCCGCAACCGGCCCAAGAACGGCCGCAGCGACGACAAGGGGTACGGCACCGTCGACCCCGCCGCCGCCATCGAGGCCGGCGCCCGGCTCAAGGGCGCCGACCCCAAGGACGCCTCCGCCGGCTACCGCGGCCGCTTCTTCGGCGCCGGACCGCAGGCCGCCCCCGACGACGACAGGCCGGTCGGCCTGCTCGCCCCGGCCGCCGGCGGTGTCGGCGCGCTGCTGCTCGCCGCCGCGGTCGTCCTGTGGCGCGGCAGCCGCGCTACAGGGCCGCGCCCACCGCGCTGACCGCCGCCCGCGCGGCCCTCTCCACGGCCGTCACGCCCGCGTCCTTCGTGGCGTGACCGTCGGAGACCACCGCCACGAGGTAGACCCGCCCGCCGGCCGTCACCCGTCCCACGCTGTTGACGACCCAGAGGCCGGTGGCATCACGGGGGAGCCACCCGTTCTTCACCGCCCCGTCGGCGCCCGCCGCCGAGACACCCCAGGCCTGGTCGGCGGCCACGCCCGCCATCAGCCCGATGACGTACGTACGGGAGTCCTCGGCCAGCGGCGAGTCCGTGCCGAACACCGCGCGGAGGAGCACCAACCGGTCCGCGGCCGTCGTCCGGGTCAGCCCCCACGCCGTCGCGCCGGTCGTCCGCGCGAGCCCGAGCCGCGCGTTGGCGGCGTCCAGGCCCTCCGCGCCGCCGATCGTCCGCCACAGCGTGGTCGCCGACGCGTTGTCGCTCCGCCGGATCATCGCGGCGGCGGCCGAGCGCTCCGCCGAGGTCAGCTCCCGGTCCTCGTCCTGCGCGCGAAGCAGCAGGGCCGCGAGGATGTCGAGCTTCACGACGCTCGCGGTGTCGTACGTCCGCCCCTCGCCGCCGTACGAGGCCGAGCGCCCGGTCTCCAGGTCGAGCACCGCGACCGCCAGGGACGCCCCGTTCCCGGCGAGCACGGGCCCGACCGCCGCGGCGAGTGCGGCGTCGAGATCCACTTCCACGGTCATGGTGGCCGTCTCCTCCCGGGTGGGTCGTGCGGCGGACGGGGCCAGTCTGGTGCGGGCACGGGGGCGACGCCAGGAACGGTGCCCGGCAGTGGCCCGTGGGCGAGCCGGCCACCCGCGGGGAAGGCGGCCCACCGAGGGCGGTTAGGCTCGGTGCGTGGCGCTCAAGAACATCCCTGACCCCGGTTTCTCCGACGACGACGGAACCGCCGATCCGCGGCTCACCGAGGCCCTCACGGCCTGGGCGGCGGACAGAACCGCGCACGGGCCGGTCCTGGAGGCGCTGAAGAACGCGCGTCTGCTGGTCCCTGTCGTCGCCGTCCTCGGCGAGGTGGAGGACGACCCGGAGACGGGGCTGCGCCGCGAGAAGACGAGCGACATGGCCGTGCCCACGCTCACCGCCGGCGACCGGCGGGCGCTGCCGGCCTTCACCTCGATCGCCTCGCTCGCGCTCTGGGACCCGCAGGCCCGGCCGGTGGCCGTCCCCCTGCACCAGGCCCTCCAGGCGGCGGCGCACGAGAAGGCGGACACCGTCGTCCTCGACCTCGCGGGCCCGGTTCCGTACGAGCTGACCGGCCCGGCACTGCTCGCCCTCGCGGAGGGCCGCACCAGTGCGGACCCGCTGGAGGACCCGGCGGTACGGGAGGCGGTACGGAACGCGGTCGCGGCCGAGCCCGCGGTCCTGCGGGCCCACCTCGGCCCCGGCAGCGCCGACGGCACCCTGGCCCTCGTCCTGTCCGAGGACGCGGCCCCCGCGGAGGCCGCCCGGCGGGTGGCCCGTGGCCTGGCCGCCGACGAAACACTGAGGGCCCGCCTGGTGCGCGGCCTGGACCTGGCACTCCTGCCGGCCTCGGCCACGCCTCCGGGCGAGCCCTTCTACGTACGGGACACGGTGTCCTAGCCGTACACCGGCCCCGTGGCGGCGTTCTTCCGGGGGGCGACCCCCGTACCCCCGGGGGCCGGCCGTTCGGGTGCGCCGGTCGCGGTGTCCTAGCCGCAATGCCGGTGACTTAGGTTGTGCCTTGTCGGGTGGTGGTGATGGTGTTCGGTGCGGTTGGTGTCCGGTTGCGGTGCTCGGCCCGTTT
>NZ_JBHUYJ010000212.1:0-3979 GCF_042668715.1 Streptomyces sp. NPDC057271 | reverse complement strand
CGTCGTCCTCGGCCGAGCGGACTTGCACGGGTCTATCCAGGTGACCACTCGGCCGGTCCAGTGCCGCCCGGAACAGCGACCGGGCGGCACGTCACGACGGGGCGAACGTTGCCTGATGCGGCACTAGATGCTGGCTGCCGAGGGGTTGCGTCCCTTGCGCTTGCCGGTGGGGATGAACAGGTCGGGCTGCATCTGCTCGACGGACTCGCCCCCCGCGCGGCGGCGGAGGGCGGTGTGGAGCATGTCGTCGGTGATGACCGGGGGCCGGCCGCCGTGCTTGCCCTTGCGGGCGGCGGTGTCGAGGCCCTCCAGGGTGGACTCGCGGATGTTCTCCCGCTCGGTCTCCGCCATCGCGGCGAAGAACGCGAACAGCGGCTTGCCCGGCCCGGCGGGGTCGTAGATCCCGGGCAGGGGTCCGGCGAGCATCCCAAGGATGAGGCCATGGGCGGTGAGGTGGTCAGCGAGCGCGGTGAGTTCGGCGGCGTCGCGGCCGAGTCGCTTTATCTCGTACACGGTGAAGATAACCCGGCAGTGCGGGGCGTGGGCCTCGACCTCCCGCGCGGTCCACAGCGCCTCCTCGGAGCGGGGCCGGACCCGTACGCGGGTGCTGATCTTCTCACTGAAGATCTTGTCCCGGGGGATGCCGTGTTCCGCGAGCGCGTCGAGCTGCGAGCCGAGTTCCTGGCCGAGGGTCGAGCAGCGGGCGTAGCCGATGCGGATGTCCGCGCTCGGCAGGGCCGGGTCGATCGGCGCCGGGGGCGGGGTGCCCGGCCGCCACGGTCGGCCGGGCCCGCGGTCGGTCGGGGTGGGCACGTGCAGTGCCTACTTCAACCGGGGCACCGTG
The DNA here is from genome assembly GCF_042668715.1 of Streptomyces sp. NPDC057271. NCBI lineage: Bacteria > Bacillati > Actinomycetota > Actinomycetes > Kitasatosporales > Streptomycetaceae > Streptomyces > Streptomyces sp. NPDC057271. The sequence continues at coordinate 3,135 of NZ_JBHUYJ010000212.1, read as the reverse complement.
GTGAAGCGGCGGGTGTGGTAGGCGGAGGCGACGGCGCCGCCGCGTGAGCGGCAGGGTGATCCGGGCTGGGCTTCGCACTTCGGACAGGCGTGCGCTTCGACGTCGTCCGCGTCCGAAGGGCCGGTCTTCGGGGAGTGTTGACGATCCGTCATGAGCCCGGATTCTCGCACCATGCAAGTCTCAGAAGGGGTCCGTGCCGCTTTCGAGTGAGAACGGGTTGTGAGAATGAATTCCGGTCCGGCGGCGGTCCGGCGGCCTGTTTCCGATCTCGCTCGGGCAAAGGACCGTTTGTGAGCGCAGGTGCCGGAAGGTGACGTCCGAGATAGACGCGGCGGACGACTGGCTGCACCGGCTACTCCGACAGATCCTCACAGGGAAAGATCACCGCCCGCACCCGGCCACGCCCATCGTCGACACTCTCGGCCCACTCGTGATGAACACGGTGGCGCCCGCCGGCATGTCCGCCCACAGCACGGCCCGCGGACTCCTCTGGTGCCTGCACCCACCCCAGCCGCAGATCACCGAAGCCTGGGCCTACTCCGTACTCCGCCTACGTCGACCAAAGCATGAGATGAAAACCACCAACACCGATATACCGGTCCTCGGCGTTGTGTCCCGGCCTGGTTCGGATCGACCGCGGTTGGAAGCAGCTCGATAGGCGAATCGAGTATCCATCTGCGAGTGGGATCCAGCTGGACGCCGTCACAGCTCCGGCGTCTCCGCCCGGAGCGCGATGGCCTGATTGTGGTCGTCGTCGACAACGCCATCGGCAAGGTCGATGAGGAAATGGGCCGCTTGCTCGACCCATTCGGCATACACGCGAAGTCTTCCCTGCATCGACGACAGACCGCTGTCAAACGCCTGCCTGCTTTGACCGCTCCACTTGTCGGCCAGTGTGGATTCGACGTCCGAAGTCAGCGTATCGAGTCTGTCCGCGATAGCGGCGTGGGTCTTCAGGAGAGCTTCGGCCGTGCCTCTGATTTCCTCCGGATGGTATTCGACCAGGTCATAGACGAGGAACCCCCAGAAGTCCCTCCCGTTGTAAGCGAGGGAGAGATCGCTCTCCTGGAATCCATCCCGTGCTTCGGGGACGGGCGGAGGGGCGTTCCCCATGAATGTCTCCGTTCAGTGCAATGTTGCCGATATCGAAAGGCGGTGGCTACGGCTGTTCAGGTTTGACGCGAACTTCCTCAGCCCGCCGATTTTCTGCCTCGAAGGCTCTCTGCGCCTCTTCGAGGGCCGCGTCCCCGAAGGTCTCAAGGATCCGGATTTCTCGAGCCATGAGATAGCACCATCGATCGGCCACCTCGAACATAGCGCGTTTGGCTTGACCCGTGAAGGCGACTTCCTCCAGATATCGCATGATCGCCGTCTGCATTTCCCCGCAGTCACGCGCGGCATCTCGGACCATCTGAATGCCCTCCAGGGCTCCAGGGTCGAGACTGATCACCTTCATCGACTCTGCCATGACTGCTCCTAGCTCCGTGGTGCTGGCTCGCCTCAAGGCACGCAGTGTGTGGTGCGCAGGTTCAAGTCTCGAATGGTGCGGGGGTTGAGAACTCCTGGCGCATGAGGGAAGGCGGATCGCCAAGGTGATGTTCCGGGCCCTGTCCTCCCGAAGCTGCCGCAAAGTGACAAGTAGCTCTCTGTGGCAAAGCGGGGGTGTGCTTGTCCGGGTTTTCGATCTTCTGGGGTTGTTGAGGGGACGGTTCCGCGAGGTCGGTCCGGTCACGACGACCGAAGGGAGCGCGGGGTGCGGCAGGACTGGGAGCCGGAGGACCTGATCGAGGTCTGGACGCTGCTGGAGGAGGGCCAGGAGCGGCTGCGGAACAAGTCGGGGCGAATCGGCTGGGGTTCGCGTTGTTGCCGAAATTCTTCGAGGTGGAGGCCCCGGTTCCCGGAGGATGCCGGAGAGATCCCGGCGCCTGCGGTGTCGTACGTGGCCCAACAGGTGAAGGTGCCGGCCGAGGACCGACGCGGAAGTGGTCGACACCCGCTGGTGCGGCGATATCACCCACATCGCCACCGACGAGGGCTGGCTCTACCTGGCCACCGTCATCGACTCCCGCCGCGTCGTGGGCTGGGCCACCGCCGACAACCTGTGAGCCGAGCTGGTCGCGGACGCCCTGCGAGCCGCCCGCCGCACCCGTCAACCCGGCCGGTCCGGTGATCTTCCACTCGGATCGCGGCTGCCAGTACACCAGCCGCGAATTCGCCATCCTGGCCTCCGAGTTCGACATCCGGCTCTCGGTCGGCCGCACCGGGCAGTGCTGGGACAACGCGCTGGCCGAGTCCTTCTTCTCCACCTTGAAGAACGAACTGGGCGACACCCACACATGGCCGAGCCGGGCTGCCGTCCGCACCGAGATATTCGAGTGGATCGAGAGCTGGTACAACTTGCGGAGGCTGCACAGCAGCCTCGGCTACCGCACACCCGCCGACTACGAGGCCGCCCACGCGGCCTGACCACCACACCGATGGTGTCCGTGAAAGCGGAACAAGCTCACGGCTTCGGGAGGACAGGGCCGACTCCGAGGCCGGCCAGCGGATCGTATCCCTCGGTGTCAGGCGGACGGGCGGCCACGGGGAGAGTGCGTCCGTCCCCTCGTCACGTGGCGGAGTGCTCGGGCCCGACTCGAACCCAGGGTGACCGTTCGTCGTGCCGGGAGGACCGTACGGCGACCGATCACCGCTACTCACGGAGTGCGTGACCGCGTGCCCGGCGCGCTGTGCGGCCCGGGCCGTACCGTTGGCACCGGGGTCCTTCCCGTCGGCCCCGGAAGAGGCTTCCATGGCAGAGATCGACGACCTCGTGCACGAGTTGAGTGATGTTCCGAGGGAGCGCCCGTCGAGTGAGCGCGAACTGAGCGAGCTACTCGGCAGAATCAAGACGGTCGCCGGCCTCTGGGCAGATGTCCTCGATGACCTACTGCAGTCGGCCGAGGCCCTCGCGGGTCCGGGCGCACGGGCCGCACTCGAGATCGCCTTCCGCAGGGCCGAGGAGTCGTACGTCGAACTGGAGATCGCGCATGGCGCCGACCGCCGGCCCTCGGGGGACCGGGCGCCGCGGCGAAGCTGAACGCCGGCATGGGTGAAGTGCAGGCGCGGGCAGGAAGAAGGGCCTGACGGTAGGAG
>NZ_JBHUYJ010000211.1:0-4063 GCF_042668715.1 Streptomyces sp. NPDC057271 | reverse complement strand
CCGCACCGGTCAGAGCACCCTTGATGCGCTCGATGACGCCGTCCTTCACCACCGGCCCGCCCATCAGCCCAGCGACGGTGAGCCAGCCAGTAACGGTCCCCCAGAGATACCGATCGTGGTTATGGGGCGCTCGTCCCAGAATGCTCGTCGTGATGGCGAGGGGATCAACCGGCTTCCCCTCCTCAAGGCTCCTTCGCGCCGCCGCGAAGACACCGGCCATGTGCTGACTGGTGTCGGTGGCGTTCTGATGCAACAGCGAGCCGAGCCCGGCACCCTGCACGAATCCGGCGACCATCCCCCACTCGTAAGTGGAGTGTCCCACCCCGAAGACCTCGGCGGCCAACGCCTCAAGGGGGACGAAGCGTTGGCCCGCGGTCACGGCCAGGACCGTCCGGTGGACGACGTATTCGGCACGCTCACGCAAGGACACGCTCTCGTCCAGCGGCCTGGCCGGCTCCGGCAGTCCGTCGAGCAGCGATGCGATGACGGCGACGACTGGTCCGCGGGTGTGCGTGGAGGCCCCCTTCACGGCCCCCGCGCTCTCGCCCTGGTCGACCGTGACAGACATGCCGTGCTGGGCGAGCCAGTACCGGACCGCGGCCATCTGCGTCGCAGAGGGCTCCCGGACAGCGAAGGAAAGACGGGCCACCTCTCTTACATCCACACGCCCGTCCGCCCCGCGCAGATCACGGCCGGTCTGCACGACACGCTCGACGAACACGCTGTACACACTCGGCCCGTCCGAACCGTCGAGATATCGGGCCGCCTCGAACCAGCCCAGCAGACGCGAGGACTCACCATCGACGTTCCGCTCCGCCCCCAGGACCTCCTCGACGACCTCGTCGACCGTCCACCCCTCCTCGCCGCTGTCGGTCCTGCTCCTCATCATGGCCACCGCCACGACCATCTCGATCGGCGCCACCTCACCAATGGACGGCGCCCCCACGGCCTCCAGGAAACCGACCGTGCGCATCACCTGGTCGAGAGACGGCTCCGTGACGCCGGGATAGGCGACCCCCACAAGTTCGGACGCCGGCGCCTCAGGCCGCTGCTTGTACTCGGCCAGCACCCGAGCAACCCGCGCATGAGCATCGGACGACACGGGGACGGTCGACTCCTGGGTGTCGGAGATCTCTTCGTCCAGCGACATGACGTCGTCGACGTGATCGGCCCCCACGACCGGGGGCGCCGTGTTGTCTTCATGCTGCGACTCCGGTACTGCGAACGCCGATTCGTCCCCGGGCACCGACGCGACGACGTCCATATCCATTTCCATCATCCGCGCGTTCTCCTCCTCGCGCAGATCCCACATCGCCCGCAGCAGCCGCTCCTCGGCCAGTAGAGCTATGGCACCGCTCCGCTCCTCGTCCGCCGGCTGCGTCAAACGCGACATCGCCCGGCTGCGCAGCTCCTCCCACTCCTGCTTCGACAGGTCACGTAGCCCGCGACGCAGCAGCAACACATCGTCGTGATGATTCCGCCACAGCTTGACCGTCTCCACACGCAGACCCTTCCGCGCCGCGAAGTCGCCCAGCTTCGCGTCCACATCACGGTCGCGCACCAGGGCGTTGCCGAGAATCTCCGCAAGCGCCGTGTCGAAGTCCGTCCGGTAGCGCGCACTCTGTTCCAGCAGGAACCGGTGGGCCCGGTCCTCGTCGTCACCCATACCCAACCGGTACGCGATGTCGCTCAACGGCATGGCGGCATACAGCAGATGTTCGAGAATCGGCGTCAGCGTCTGATTGTTCCCCGCGCCGATCCATTCCCTGACGACGTATACCTGATGGTCGACCGCCATCTGGGCCTCGAACACCTCACGCGCGAAGCTCGGGACGTCGTAACCGCCGTTCCCGGCGACGCCGGCTGCCGCCGCCAGCCCCCGGGCCTTGTCGATCAACGCCTGCCTGGAACCGTTCACCGGCCGGGAGCCCACCACACCGGCGGCCGTCAGCCACCCCTTGATCCGGGCCACACGACGAGCCCACTCCCCCGACCCGGCTACCGCTGTCGTCTCGTAGCGCCGGGCATCGACAGACCGGCCCTCCGCCTTGTCACGCCGAGCCGACAGGACGATGCGCAGCATCTCCTGGTAAGTGGCGCCCCTGCGCATGCGCCCCCCAGGAGTAGCGAGCCCCATCCACTCCAACACGCCAACTCCGAACATGCTCTCGCCCTGCCCGGCCACCCCCTCCATACCGGAGATATCGGCCGTACGACCAAGGGCGAGTTGAGACAGCGCGTGCGTCACCACCTCATCGGCGAACCGGTCGAGCTCGGGCGTGACCTCCAGGCCGGCGACGGAGTGCCACAGGCCCTCTTCTCCGCTCAGCCAGCCGACGACCAGGAACTTCTGATGCTCCGTCACCTCGGTCGTCGCTTCCACCCCGAAAACCCGCCGCACGATGCCCTCCACATCGGGCACCTGGCCGAGGAGCCGGGCCTGCCGACCCAGCTCCACCACCTCATCCCTCATCCTCTGACGGGCACCGCCCCGCACAGGATGAAGAAGCATGGCACCGGTGACCCAGCCCAGAACCCGCCACGCCCCTGCGGACTGGGACTTGGCACCCAGGACGGTGCCCGCTACCTGCCACGGAGAAATCGACTCGCCGGCCACCAGCTTGCCGGCAACAAGGCCGACCGCCCTGATCATCTGGCCATAGGTGGCACCCTCACGCATCGGATAGGGCGCGAGGACTCCCGCCGCCTCCAGGACACCGAGAACGAAGCGGGACTCGTTCCACTTCTGCCTAATGCGGAGGCTCCTCAAGATCTCAGCCACTGCGAGGGGGACGCCGGTCCTCCGGTCGTGCACCGCACTGGCCACGATGTAGTCCGCCCACTGCCCCACCGGGGAGCCTTCGGCCACCGCCCGCGCCAAAGTGAGACGCGGGTCCGCGGCGTTCGGCGGAACGGGAACCACCCACTCCGGCATCACGACACTCTCGGCCCGCGGCACAGAGACCGGGTCCGCCTCCGCTTCCCCAATCTGATCCGTCCGCGGGAAGCCCTCGTCGAAGAGAGCGGTGCTCGCCTCCACCTCGAGTGCGGTCTCCGTGCCGGCGACGGGCTCCCACGGGACTTCTTCTCCGCTCAGCCAGCCGGAGACCAAGAACTTCTGGTGCTCCGTCACCTTGATCGTCGCTTCCACCCCGAAAACCCGCCGCACGATGCCCTCCACGTCAGGCACCTGACCAAGGTCCCGGGCCTGCCGGCCCAGCTCCACCACCTCATCCTTCAACCGCTGACGGGCACCGTCCGCCAGAGGATGAAGAAGCATGGCACCGGTGGCCCAGCCCAGAACCCGCCAATGTTGTTGGTGCCTGTTACCCAGGACGGTGCCCGCCACGCTCACCAGATCCAGCGGGCCGCTGGCTTTCAGCTTGCCGGCAACCAGGCCGACCGCCCTCCTCATCTGGTCATAGGTGGCGCCCACACGCATCGGATAGGGCGCGAGCACTCCCGACGCCTCCAAGACACCGAGAACGAAAGCCTGCTCGCGCCATTTCCCCTCAATGCCGAGGCTGCTCGAGATCTTCGACATCATCATGGCGACGCCGTTCTTCCGGTCGTGTAGCACCCTGGCCACGGCGTAGTCCGCCCACTGCCCCACCGGGGAGCCTTCGGCCACCGCCTGCTCGAAAGAGAGACGCGTTTCCCCGACGTTCGGTGGAGCGGGAACCACCGACTCCGGCGCCTCGGCATTCTCGGCCCGCGGCACAGAGACCGGGACCGCCTCCGCCTCCGCCTCCGCAAGCTGATCCAGGTTCAGCTCGCCCGTACCCTCAGGCAACTCCACGTCCGGGACGATGACAACCGGATCCGACGTGTCCTCGGACCCCACCTCCACGCCACCGACACGCTCCGTCCCCTCGAGGAACCTCGCGAACTCCTCCAGGCCCTCGTCGGACCACTCCATCGCCCCGAGGAACTCCTCCCCTCCCTCACCGAGCAACCCATCAACCGCCACCGGATCGACGTCCACGGCATCCGGAACACCGACGCGCATCCGCAGACCGGCGATGACCGTGTCCAGATCATCACCCCGCGCCACAGCCTCCCG
>NZ_JBHUYJ010000210.1:0-4072 GCF_042668715.1 Streptomyces sp. NPDC057271 | reverse complement strand
GCCCCGCACCGGCGCGAGCGGGTCTTCCTCGTTTATCTGGACAGTGTCGCCTCAGAGGACGGGCAATTTCGCCCGATCGAGTGTGCCCGGTCAGCGGCGCCCAGGAGGGGCATCGTGCTGCGCGTACTCGTCGACGAGGGCGCACATCTCCCCGATGTACTGCCTCAACCTTTCAGGGGGCGTGTTGCGGTCGTTGGCCCATTGGCTCCAGAGTCCGTCCGGGTCCAGGAAGCCAGCAGCGTGCGTGGTGCCGAGGGCCTCGTCGAGGTGCAGGAGCGCGCCCAGCGCCCATTGCTGGTCGTATCGGCACTCGGGCCGTCGGAGGTAGCGGTCCAGGTAGGTGGTAAGCAGAGTCGCGTCCTCGGTGGTGCCGAGCAGGGCGAGCGCGATGCAGTAGCCCTGGCCTGCGTAGGTGAGTTCGCTGGCGAGCAGGAGGCCACCGATGCGATCGCGGAACTGCTCACGGCGGTCCAGCCCGATCATCCATGCCGCGGTGATGCGAGAGCGCCAGTTGGGCTGAAGCATGAATTCAAGTTGGGCGTCAGTGACACTTCGCGAGTCGCGGCCGAGGGTCTGGAGGAACTGTGCGCGTTCCTCGGCGGGCAATCTGACGAAGTTTCCGTGGAGCAGATCCAGGTAGCGGCCGGTCTTGGGGCTCGGAGTGGCCATCACGTAGCGGCGGAGGGTGTCGGTTCCCGGGTCGGGCATCGGCTCAGGGAAGGGCATGGACGCATCCTGGCTGCGGCGGACGGGCCGGTCCAGTGGGTTCCCGGGTCACGGATTCTCGTAGGCATCATCCGAGGGCTCACCGAGGTCGTCGAGAAGTCTCGAGATGCGGTCGGCGATCCGCTGGTGTCGTTCGATCTCGCGTGCCCAGCCGCGTGCTTCGGCGTCTGCGATCAATTCCCGTTCAGTGCAGAGGCGTTCGCGCAACCTTGGCGCGTACTGAGGTGTGGTGACGAACTTCGCGCAGGTCAGGTAGAGGTCGCACTCGCAGGGACCTTCCTGCGGCAGGCGCAGGCAATGGCCCAGCTCAAGTTCGGTCTTGTAGAAGTTGGTCTTCAGCCAGTCCAGTGCGTCCTGATCGATCTGGCCGGCGCGCAGAGTTTCGGCGAGCGGTCCGGCGATGACGGCGCCGGGTTGAAGGACGGATTGGTAGTCGGCCAGGACGCTGGGGTCCGAGATGTGGGTGTAGGTCATCGACATGCCAGGGCTTTTGTGCCCGAGGACCTTCATGATGGTCTGCATGCGGGCGCCCTTCTCGGCGAGCTGGGTGCCCAGGGTGTGCCGGAAGCGGTGAGCATGGATGGCGGGTTTGCCTTCGCCGTTGAGGATCCCCAGTTCTGTGCAGATCTGGCCCAGGGGGTCGGCGAACAGGTAGTCGGGGTGGGCGAGGCAGCCGTTGCGCAGGAACAGGTAGCGCACTGGCTGCCCGAGGTCGGGATCGTAGATGCCCCGGTCGTGCTGGTTGCGCCGCAGCTGGGCCAGGGCGCGGATGGCATCGGCCGCCTCCTCGTGGACGGGGACGGTGCGTTCCTTGAGAGCCTTGCCGGCCGCGAGCCGCAGCCGGGGAGTGCCGTCGGGGTAGGCGTCCAGGCAGTCCAGATGCAGCTTGCGGATCTCGGTGCGGCGGGCGCCGCTCCAGCGGGCCACCAGCAGCGCGCATCGCTGCAGGGGGCAGGGCAGGGCTCGGATGCGTTCCATGACCGGTTCGAGTTGGTGCTCGGGGATGAAGCGGGGAACTTTCTCAATGCGGCGGGGCATGTCCGCGGCGGTGATCAGCGGTCGGGTCGGGACGTCGTCCCATTCGCCAAGTGCGGCGTGGCGGAAGAACACCGCGAGGGTGGAGATGATGCCGGCCCGGTAGGCCGGGCTCAGCGGTTCGTCCGGGTGCTTCATCTTCCGCAGCCGGTTGACCTTCTCCATGAAGGCGACCGCGTCGGCCCGGTTCAGCTGGTCGAGACGGTCGATGTGCGGTCGCTCGGTGTCCAGCCACAGCCCGAAGCGCCGCAGACCGCCGCGGGTGCTGCTCATACTCTCCGGCCGCAGCACCAAGGCTCGTTCGGCCAGGAAGCGTTCCATCACGGCGTTGATACGTGGCTTGCAGCTCAGCAGCAGGTGCGGAGCGGCAGGCAGCCGTGGGGGCGGGTGCCCGATGACGCCTGTGTGGAACAGCGCCAGCCCGGCTCGGTAGGCGCTGGTGCCCCAGGCGGCCTGAACGGTGGGCAACCGGTCGGGAGGGATGACCTGGTCCATGCCCGGGACGCGCTGAAGATGCCGGATGGCCTGGCGCATCTCCTCGATGTCGTCGGCGGTGATCGCGGAGATGTTCGGATCGCCGCGGTGCAGGACCAGCCGGATCAGGCCCCAGGGCAGGCGCCAGTCTTCTCGGGAGTGGGCGTGCCCCAAAGCGATCAGCCGTTCCTGCAGGCCGTTGACGTGTTCCCGGAAGGGCAGTCCCATCTGATCGGTGACCTGGAACGGCTTGAGCACACCGATGCCCAACAGCCATCCCCAGTCCAGCCGCAGGCGGCCGGTCAAGCCCAGGTAGATCACGTAGTGGCGGGCCTGAAAGTTGATCCATCCGGTGGTCGCGTCGAAGTCGGCGTCCGGGCGGGTGCGGCGGTTTTGGTCCTCCCCGTTGCGCCAGCCCAGACGCTGCCGCAACGGTTGGGCGAACCAGGTGGTCAGATCAGGAAAGGCGTGCACGAACCGCTGGTGGGAGGAGGCATGCCGACGCCTTCGGGGTTCACTGACGTCGAGTTCGGCGATGAACGCGGCGTACTCCCGGATCGGGCAGTGGTGCGGCGCGCGTGGACCGGGGGTCGGCGATGAGGCTGGCAGCGGGACGATCGAGCTCACGGCGTCACCTCTCCGATCACTTGGCGGTAGTCCTTGATGACCTCGGGGTCGCTGACGCGGGTGTAGATCTTCATGGAGTCAGGGGTCGCGTGGCCCAGCCGTGTCATCAACGTCAGTTCGCGCATCCCGCCCTCGAACATGCGGGTGGCATGGGTGTGGCGCAGGCTGTGCGGAGTCAGCCACGCGTCGCGGACGTCTGCCCGCGTCGCTGCTCGGGCGAACATCCGCACCAGCCCGTCATAGCTGAGCGGCTCGGCCCGGCGCTTACCGCGCCCGCCCACCAGGAAGACCCACGGGCTGTCGACATCGGTGGGCCGCTCATGCATCACGTACGCGTTCAACGCCGGCAGAGCCCGTCCTTCCAGCAGGTCGACGACCCGGTCCCGCCGGGACTTCTGCTGCACTCCCCGCGGGTGATCGGGACGCTTTCGCACCGTGAGTCGGCGCCGGCCGTAGGAGATGTCCTCCAACTGCAGCCCCAGCACCTCGCCCGGGCGAAGACCTCCCTCCCACATCACCTCCAGCAGGGCCCGGTCACGGCTGGTACGCAGCTCACTCAGCAGCGCGGCATAGACCTCGGCAGACATCGGCCGTGGCATCGCCTCGACGGTCTTGACCCGCAACACCCGGCGGACCGGTTGCTGCCGAGCGGCGTTGTCCAGCGCAGGCCGATGCCGTCCCGGCACCCGGGCAGCGGCCTGATCGACGACTTTCACGATCGGGTTGTCCCGACCGGAGTAGCACTCGCTGGCGATCAGGAACTCGTAGAACGAGGACACCGCCGCCATGACCCGGTTGCACGTCTTCGCCGACAGCACTCGACCCTCGGCATTGGCGATGCCCAGCTCCAGGCGCTGAGCCCGCCGCGCGGAGGAGACCAGCCGCAGCCACTGCAAGAAGTCCATCGCCCGAGCTGGCGTGAACTCCTGCGCGCTCAACCCCACTTCGCTCAGGAACAGGAACAGCTTCTGCAGGTCATAGGCGTAGGCCCGCACCGTGTGCGGCGAGTACGCACGAACAGCCAGCAGCCGCAGGAACTCCTCAACTTCGCGGACCGGCTCGCCGGACGCGTCGACCAGACGTACCTGCGGCTTGCCAGGTCCCGAATCCACCACTTTCACAACACGCACGGCCGGAACCATATGCCCAACTACCCACACGCACAGTCACCGAGAAGAGGGAACCGTCCAGATAACACCGTCGCCTGGCC
>NZ_JBHUYJ010000209.1:0-4203 GCF_042668715.1 Streptomyces sp. NPDC057271 | reverse complement strand
GCGTACCAGCGTGAGCTGAAGCCGTCCTCGCCACCCCAGAGCAGCCAGCGGTCCTGGTCGCCGCGGAGTTCGGCCTGTCGATCCAGGATCCCGCCCCGGTAGGTGAGGCCGGCGAGCCCGTCGGGCGCGGTGAAGAGGGTGGTGAGCCGCCAGCTCCCTCGCTTCCATCCGGCGTCTTCCAGGGGGCGAAAGCCTTCTTCGGCCTGGTGACGAGAGCCGTTCAGCACTGTGTCGGGCTCCTCGGCGTAGCTGGCGGCGAGGGCGGAGGAGAAGGCGGTCACCAACTCCGTCGGAGTGTTGGAGTCGAAGGTGGCCAGCCAGTCGGGCGCGCTGAACGGGTCGCGGTGGGCGGCGACCTTCCACAACGGGTTGTCCGGGCTCTCGGGCAGGAAGCCAAGCCGGATGCGCTGATCAGGGGAGGAGACGTAGACGTTCGCGAGGTCGTCGCTGTGCGCTACGAAGCCGCTGTCGAGCAGTGGCCGCAGCGCCGGGTCGCCGATGGCGGTGGCCCCGGCGAGGTGCAGCGGAGTCACGTAGACATCGCCGTCGAGCGTGTGTGCGGGCACGTGGGACCTCCGAGTGTGAGCGGCAGGGGCGTCAGCGCTGGCGGCGTGAACGGCCGTGAGTAGCAATTGATGTGGACGGGGCGGCGGCGGCCTCCGCCACAGGCGAGTGGGCGGCGTTCGGTCGGCGGGCCAGGGCTGCCTGGACTCGGGGGACGGCGGCCGTGGGCTCGGTGAGGCGCACGTGCACCAGGTCGTGGTGGCGTTCGGGAATGTCGCCGGCGAAGCGCGGCACCGCGTCCGGGCTGGTGAGAGCGACGGCGGCTGCGGTGCGCAGGTGGGGCGGTGTGCTGCCGCTGAAGAAGGCCCTCCAGCTCGGCGTGTGGATGGGATCGACGCCGCCGGACAGACGCCACATGGACTTCTCCGGCGTCAGCAGCTCGGTGTACTCGTCGAGCCACCCGCTGCGCGTGCGCAGGGTCGCTCGCTTGTCCGGCGAGACGATCCGGTACGGCCGACTTCCGTGGACCGGCTCCCAGCCGCTTCGGAGCAGTACGTCGTTCGGGCCGAGGCCGGTGTAGTGCTTGCCGTCGCTGAAATGGTCCCGGAAGTGGTTGGGCAGGCTCTGGACGAGCGTCTCGGTGAAGGCGGCGACGATCTCGTGGGGCGTGTTGCGGTCGAAGGTGGTGATCCAGTCCGGCACGCCGAGGGGGTCCTCGGCGTAGGTGATCGTCCATCCGCCGTAGTGGCTTTCCACGGGGTTGGCGATACGGACTCGCTGGCACGGGCTGGCGTAGTACGCGTCCGTGCCGAACGCGACGGTCTTCGTCCAGCCGGCGGCGTGGTCGAGGACGCTGAAGACGGTCTCGCTCGTTCCTGGACCTGCGAGGTGGACGGGTGCGACGAGGACCTCGGTACTCGGGGCGAGATCATCGGGGTCGAGAGGCGACATGGGGAAGGACCTCCGGGCGGTGGCGGGCGAGAGACTGGGCGTCATGCCCGGCGGCGCGCTCGCGGCGGAGCCGTGGAAGCGGCGGGGGCCGGCGATCCGGCGTGTGTCGGACCTGCGTTCCCGCGCGGCGAACGGGACCGGGCCGCCTGGGCACGGCGGCCGTGCAGCGGTGCGGTTCCGGCGGATGCCTCGCGTTCGCGTTCCAGCCGGAGAGCCGCAGTGCGGTACGCGGCCTGGTCCTGACGCTCGCCGACCGCCAGGAGGTAGATCTCCCGGCGGTGCTGCGAGGACGCTGGGGCGTCGCGGTACTGGACGACCATGCGCCAACGGGTCTCCGGATCGACGTAGATCTTGTGACAGCCCGCGAGCTCGCGGGTCAGCGCCGCGCCGCGTTCGTTGCCGTGGACCAGGTGCTGTAGCTCCAGCAGAGCCAAGTCGCGGATGCTTTCCGGGACCGAGCGCAGGTCCGCCAGGGCTTCGGGATGCGCCGCGAAGGCGTACCGCGCCCGGCTCACCGCGTACCCCGGCGAGAGTGCGGCACGGAAGAAGACGCGGGGTGAGGAGTCGCGACGGGCGCCGAGGGGACCGCGAGGCTGGCGGTTCCGGCGAGCGGGGAGCGCGAGCGGGCAGCCTGCGCACTGTGAGTGATGGTGCTCTCCAAGGCCGGTGCCAAGGGGAGAGGCGCGCTGCGATCCATGGCCCAGGCGTCTGCCGCCTCGGCGCTGGTGAAGGCCCCTTCGCGCACCGTGTAGGAGCGGAAGTCCTTGGCCGTCTCTTCGAGGAAGAGACGGTAGGGGGCGTGCGCCGAGTCCGGGTGGCTGTCGCGAACGAGGGTTCGCACCTCGGCGCCGAAGTCGAACGAGCCCGGGTTGTCGGTGTAGTGGTCGATCACCTTGTACCGGCCGTCGGGGTTGGTTCGGAGCAGGTCCTCCAGCCGCGAGGTGAGCGCGTCGGCGGGGCGTGGTCCGTGGTTACGGGTCTGTGTGGTGGCCTCGGGCGGGCAACCCTGGCGGATGAGCCAGTTCTGGGCGAGCGGGACGGTGGGAGCTCGCTCGTACTCGAAGTCGAAGGTCCGCTGCTCCACGTCTCGGGTGAGGTGGAACGCGACGTACTCCGCTGTGCCGGGCACGTCCCAGATGGCCGCCTGGTCGTAGAACAGCAGGTAGGTGTCGCGTCCGTCGTAGCTGTGGTGCTCGGCGAGGGGCACGAACATGTCGTCCGTGAGCGTGAGCGAGGAGAAGTCCTCCTCGATGCGCTCGGTGGCTGCTTCGAATTCGTCGATCCGGTAGTCCGGTGCCTGGGGCTCGTGCGGTTCGTGCGTGTCGGTCATGTCAGGCTCCCGCGGGCTCGGGCGAGGCCAGGAGCCGGTGGTTGGGGCGGGTCGGGCTGGTGGTGCAGGCGCCGAACGGGCCATCGGGTGTGCGGAGTTGGAGCAGGGTCGGGTCGAGGTGGTCGCGGTGCCACGTCGCGGGACCGGTGAGGCCGGCCTCGGCGTCGGTGAGCTGCTGCCAGGCCAGCCACAGGGCATGGAGGCGGGCCACGGCCTCGGGGTGCTCCTGCCACTGCCGGCACCACGGGCGGCCCGTGGTGATCTCCCGCCCGTAGACCGGCAGCAGCAGATGGTGCACCCAGCGGGCCAGTGCCGCGAGTTCCTCGACGTACGCCTGGCCGTCGAGCGCCAGGATGAAGTTGGACGCCGGGCCCTCCTGGGAGCCGCCCGGCTCGGCCGCCGCAGACGCGGCGACCGAGCCCTCGGCGGCACCGTGCTCGGCCTCCCGGCCCTCGTCGTCGCGAGAGGGCGGGGAGTCGTCGGTGAGTAGGGCGAGCGTCTCGCCCTGCTTGCGGCTCTCCGCGACCAGCCGCGCGACCGTGGCGACCAGGTCGTCCAGATCGTGGTCCGGCACGCGTATCGGCTCGTTCTCCTGATCGGGTTCAGCCATCGCTACCCCTCCGCGAGATCGGGTGGTTGGGGTGGCGAGGATCCGGAGAATTCCGGGTTTGGCCCGGCCGGGGTTCCGGTGTAGAAGACCTCAGTCACGGGTGGCACTGATGGCCGCAGATCGTGCCGGCGGAGGCGAGAGTGCGCAGGGCACGGGCAGCCTGCTGCGGTACGACTCCGTTGCCGAGAGCAGCGAGTTGGGCGGGTCGCCCGAGGCCTGGCGTGTCGGTCACCCAGCCTTGTGCGAGCCCCTGCATCCACTCCACGAACAGCGGGCTCAGCCGCCCCGCGTCATCGGTCGGCCGGGGAGCCGGGCGGGTTGCCTGTTCCCATCGGGCTATGGCCCCGGCGTACGGTCCCCACGCCCCTCCTCCGTTGATGCCGGGTGGGCGAACAAGGGGAGTAGCACCGCCGAGAGCGGGGGCGGCCGGAAGTCCGCCCCTGGCCGGCGCCCTGGTGTGCCAGCGTCGCTCGCCCGTCGGGTCGGCAGCAGTCGGGCCGCCGCCGAGGGCAGAGTCAGGTCCCCGTTCCCGTGACGCTGGTTCGGTGATCCCTTGGCGCCGTCCGACGCCTTCGGTGTCGGCAGCAGCCACTCCACCTCGTCCGCCAGATTCGGACCGTGCCCGCCCTGCTTCCTCTTCGCCGGGTGCTGACTCCCGCCGATCGTGGCGAGGTTGCTCGTCGGCGTCTTGAGCAGAGCTGAGCCGCCAGGACGGCCAGGCGACGGTGTTATCTGGACGGTTCCCTCTTCTCGGTGACTGTGCGTGTGGGTAGTTGGGCATATGGTTCCGGCCGTGCGTGTTGTGAAA
>NZ_JBHUYJ010000208.1:0-4403 GCF_042668715.1 Streptomyces sp. NPDC057271 | reverse complement strand
GGCGACGCCACCACCAGGCCCGATCCCAGACCAGCCACTACCAGCGACAAGCCGCCCAGACATGAAGATCGCGATCTACAGCTGGAGTACTAGGCTTCCCACCCGTAACTCCAGCCCGCGGGATGGACGACGCCGCGATTCACGAGGAGTTCGACAGTTGCGCGCCGGCGCCGCCACGCCGACCGTTGCTACGCAACGACGTCCGGCGGGACGCCGGAGAGGGCCACCGGGTTAATGCGCTGCGGGGCTGACCGCACACTTTCTAAAGTTCTGTCGTGGCCTCAAGTGATTACATCCTCCAACTCGTGCGGCAGGCGCTGGACGACTTCGACGACAAGCCCCTGGAAGTCTCGGTTCGGCGCGCAGTACGAATCGCCAACCTGGTCAGCGACACCAAGCACGCGATCCGCCTGTCCCTTGAACTACGGCCCACAGGGGGTGACCGGCAGAGCAATGGCGAGACCTCCCGCATGCTCATGGCGGACCCCTCTACCTGGGGATCTGCCACGGGGCCTGCCGAGCAGGCCCTCACCCAGTACATGAACGACCGTAAGTTCATCAAGGACGACACCGGCCAGGAAGCGGTGGAGGCTCACTCGCTGACGGAGCTCGAGTTCTGGGACCAGGAACTCCGTGAGCTCAAAGAGAGCGGTGAACGCATCGACTACAAGCACGACCTGGCATCCAGGGAACGGTCTCGACGAATAGTCGCCCGCACGCGTCACCTGACCTTCGCCCTGCTCTGCTCGTGGGAGCGCCGCTTCGGCTACACCAGCATCAACGAGTCCATCTTCGGCGGCTACCGCGTTAAGGTGGACAAACTCCTGGCCGAAGGCGTGCCTGATCTCCTCCAGCAGTTCAACGCGGTCTACCGGCGGCTCCAAGAAGCAGCCGAAACCTCCCCCGACCGGGATGCAGCAGAGGAGCTGTCGCAGGCCATCACGACGTGCCGCCGCATCCTCAAGGCCGTCGTCGACCACGTACTACCGCCGCAAGACCAGGCATCGGCCACGGGCCATCCCCTGGACGACGCCCACCACCGCAACAGACTGTTCGAGTTCACCAAGCAGGCGATCGAGAGCAAGTCGAGCAACAAGCTGACCGACGTCATGATCGCTGGCCTCTACGAGCGGTTCGTAGCCGTAGACACCATGACCAACAAAGGCGTCCACGCGGCCGTGGCCTTCGAAACGGCCAATCTGTGCGCTCTTAACACCTACATCATCTGCGGCGAGATCATCAGCCTGCATGACCTTCAGGGAGATGCTTCCGACGCCAGCTGACCAAACGACAAAGCGGGCCGGCAGAGTTCTCCGACAGTCCGTGCTGGTCAGCGTCATCACGCCCAGTCCACGTCCAGTTTCGCGAGAGCGTCCAGTTGTTCCTGGGTGAGTTTGTCCCGCCTCGATTTGGTGTTCGAGACCCATACGCCCAGCTTGACGGCCATGGGCTCGGTCTCGCCGTCGACTGTGATCTCTTCGCTGTGGCCGCGCGGTACAGGCCGGTGGGCGCCTTCCCGCTCCACCCACTGGGCGAGGGCCGCGAGGCCGCGCTGGAACGCCTGCTGCGCCTTGCTCGGGCCCTTCGTCGTACCCTTGGCCGCCGGGGCGGGAGACGGCGCCTCAGTGGGCTTGATGCCCAGCCTGGACAGCCGCTCCTGCTGCTCCGTCGACAGCTGCGCCCAAGCGGCCGGCTGCTTCTGCCTCTCCAGCCACCGACCGATGTCGTCGCCGTCCATGAGCACGCCGGGTGCGATGTCGGGCAGCTGGCCGTCGGCGTCGACGAGGTCGGCGAGCACCCGGTAGTGGCGCTGCCAGTCCAGCGGCCACGGGCAGTCCCAGTCCGGGTCGATCTCCGTCAGCTGCGCCGCGCGCACGGCGGCCCGCTCCGGGCCCTTGCCCAGGCCGTTCTTCGCGCCCTTCCGCCGGAGGTTGGCCATGTGCTGCCCGACGGGTACCATCGCCTCGCCCTCGCCCCACACCGCGTCCTGACGCGGCGCGAGGTGCCCGGTGGCCCGCCGGTAGGACCGGAGCACGGCGAGCTTGGACTCCCACGCTTCCTCGCCCGGCTCCCAGACCATCCCGGCCTCCGGCGCGTCCAGGAGGACCTTGCGCCGCTCCTCCAGCTCCCCTGCCCGCAGTGCCTTGCGCTGCTGGTGCACCCACCGCCCCAGCGGAAACGCCTTCGTCGCCCAGACCTCGACCTCGACGTCGTAGGGCACGGCGTAGACGCCGGTGATCTCGTGTTCCGCCCGCCACCGCAGCAGGGCCTGGTAGCCCTCCAGCCACACCAGCGACTCCGGCCGGTACACCCGGGTGCGCAGGAAAGCCGCGATGGTCGCCGCGTCCCGGGGAGAGGAGAAGTGGAGCAGGGCCGACTCGGCAGCGGCGTCGGTGTCGTGCTGCTCCTGGTCCTCGCCGTCGCCCTCGCCGCCGGCCCCGACGATCTGACCGTCCTCATCGCGCTGGAGGTGGACCTTGCGCTTGCCGCTGGTGAGCGCGCGGGAGGCGAGCTGCTCAACCAGACGCTCATCATGCGAGCGCAGGCCCTGAAGGACCGCTACAAGGGGGCGGAACGAGGCGCTGGCGACCATGTCGGTCGGGTCCTCGCCGGGCTCCAGGAACACCGGCACGATGATCCTGGCCACCTTCGTGCTGCCGTCCTTGTTGAGCCTCAGCGCCCGGCCGATGTTTTGCACGATCTCCACCTGCGAGCCGCGGGTGTCCGCGAAGCAGATCGCTTCCACTCCCCGCTCGCCGGTGATGTCCATTATCTACAGGTGGGGAAGTGTGAGGGACGTTTGCTGCGCTTGCCCGAGCGGGCGAGCGGCTCCACACCGCCGACGCTGCGCTCTGGTTTGGCCGATCAATGATCGATGTCGTCGAAGAGGCTGCGATGCGAGCCGGAGGGCTGGTGTCTGCCCCGTTGCCCACCGTCATCTTCCACAGCGTCAGGCTCCCAGCCGTCGTTGCTGGGTGGCCTAGACCGGCGCTCGTCGTTATAGAAGTCGCGTGCATGGTCGAACTCTGCGGATGTCTCGTAATCGTCCCGCTTTTCAAAAGCCAGGGAGTAGTAGAACAGAGCGCTCTCGACGGGGTCGTCATCGTCTCCAGTGGCGTCCGAGAGCCAGTCGCTAACCATGTCGTCAAGTACGGGAACAAGCTCTTGGCGCACGTGTTCGAAAAGATGCTCACGCTCCTCGTCAGTGAGGAGGAGGTGCCAGACTTTCTTCTGCCAGTCCCGGTCCTCGATCCAGGAAGCGTCCGGGCCGGAGACGGCCAGCTCTTTCATGCGCTCAATGGCACGTTGCCGAATGTCTTCTGTCAGTAGGCCAGCCTGGTGGAGCCGTGCGAGTACGGTCGTCCGGGTGTCGTACTGGGCGGGGGAGTGAAACTTGACGATCGTTTCGCTCAGCTGCGGGTCTGCAGTCATATAGGCGCGCAGGAACGTGTCGGAGCCGCGGTACACCAAATATGCCAGGACGGCTTCTTCCGGAGGCAGATGGTGTTGCCATGATGCGAGGCGGCTGTAGGGGCGGGCTCGCACGGCGGCCAGACATTGCGCTGCCTGTTTGTAGAGCGAGGGCGGAATACGCAGGAGTGTGCCGTCGCGCTGCTCGCTGTTGCGGTCGAGACAGTCGGTGCGTGACAGAAGAGCCTGGTCGGTCATGCCGGTGAGAACGACCGGCAGCAGGTGTGGCTGGGTGGCCAGCCAGGCGGCGAAACCTTCTCGAAGAGTGGGGTGGTGGAACGCCCAGTACTCCTGTCCATCGGATGACGTGTTGAGGCGGAGGAAGGTACCGGTCAGTGCGGTTAAGGCTTTGCTGACGCCGCCCTGTGTGGAGCCGGCTCGCTCGACGATGTCGCGGTCGCCAGCATCGAGGGCGATCGGGATTGGCAGGCCGGGCAGCGTCTCGTCTCGGGCCGTTGCATACGTGAGCGCGAGCGCTGCGTGGGCGTGCGGGTCCAGCTGGTCGTAGACATCGCTGAGCAATTGCTGGGACTGAGCCATGAATGCCGTGATGCCCTGCCGTGTCAGAGGCAGTTTGGAAGTGAACGCCTGCAGCCCCAAACGACGCGCAGCCTCGGGGCGGAAGGGGGCGGCGTCGGCTGCTGCTTCCAGGTGAGGCTTCATTGGGGCGCGTACATCTTGAGGATGGTCGCCGGCGGAGAGGTGGTTGTACAGGATCTGCTGCCGCTCTTCACGGGTGAGGTCGGCGACGTCTATGGTGACCTGCTGTTCGTGTAGCCGGGGATAGGAGTACGGCTTCAGCAGCGGGCGGGCTTCGTTGTAGATGTAGCTGCGGGATGCGATCTCTCGGGTTGGTGTCGGTGGGGGTGAGAGCCGGTCGTGCTGGTCCAGGGATGGGTGTTGCGGGGCTGGTCAGTGGGTGTTTGTGGGTG
>NZ_JBHUYJ010000207.1:0-4997 GCF_042668715.1 Streptomyces sp. NPDC057271 | reverse complement strand
CCGTCGGACGCATGGTGCGCAACGCCAAGATCACCCAGATCTACGAAGGCACCAACCAGGTCCAGCGCATCGTCATGGCCCGCAACCTCCCGTAGGAAAGGCAAGGGCGCCCCTCCGCTCTCCGGAGGGGCGCCCTTCCCGTATCCGTACGGCTCGGATCAGCGGTCCGAGGTGACCGTGACCTTCTCGTCGTTCTGGATCTGCGAGACCAGCTGCTTCACCTTCGGCATGTCCCACTTCAGCGAGCCCTGCGGCGCGGTGCCCGAGATCGGGATGTTCATCGACTTCCCGTCGCCGCCGCTGATGCCCTTCATCGCGAAGAACATCTTGGCGAGGTCGTAGAGCGACATGTCCTTGTCCACGATCAGCGTGTCCAGACCGGCGCCCAGCGTCGGGTACAGCGCGAACGGGTTGAGGATCGTGCCCGGCGTCGCCGCCTGGTTCGCCAGCGCGGAGAGGAACTTCTGCTGGTTCTTCGTCCGCGCGAGGTCCGACTCGGCGAACGCGTACCGGGTACGGACGAAGGCGAGGGCCTGCTCGCCGTTCAGCGTCTGTTCGCCCGCCTGGAAGTCGGCGCCGGACTTCTTGTCCTTGAAGCCCTTCTCGATGTTCATCTCGACACCGCCGAGCGCGTCCACGATGTTCGCGAAGCCGGCGAAGCCGATCTCCGCGTAGTGGTCGATGCGCAGCCCGGTGTTGAACTCGACCGTGCGGACCAGGAGTTCCGGGCCGTCCATCGCGTACGCGGCGTTGAGCTTGGAGCCACCGCGCGCCCCGAACTTCTTGCCGGACTCCGAGCCGACGAAGGACGGGATGGTGACCCAGGAGTCACGCGGGAGCGAGACCATCGTGTTCCCGCTGGAGCAGGCCGCGAGGATCATCATCGAGTCGGTCCGCTTGCCCTCGGCGGAGCCGGTGTGGAGCTTCTTCTTCTCCTCGGCCGACATGCCCTCACGGCTGTCGGAGCCGACGATCAGGTAGGTCGTGCAGTCACCCTCGGCCGGCCGCTCGATGACCTTGGAGAGATCGACCTCGTTACGCATCCGGGAGCTGGCCCAGGCGTAGGTGCCGACGCTCCAGCCGAGCAGGGCGACGACCAGGACGATGGAGCCGATCTTGATGCGGCGGCGCCAGTCCGGGGCGGGCCGGCCGGCCGGCTGGGGCGCGTACCGGGGGTCGTGCTGCGGCGGGACGGTGCCCTGGCCGCCGCCCTGGCGGCCGCCGCCGTAGACCTGTCCGGTGTTGTAGCCGCTGTCGTACCCGGTGGCCTGCTGCTGGGTGAAGTTCGGGTTGTAACCCTGACCTTGACCTTGACCTTGACCCTGACCCTGGCCCTGGCCCTGGTCGTACCGCGGGTCGTACTGCGGCTGCTGGGGGACCTGCGGGCGCTGTACATGGCGCATCCGGCGAGCGCCCTCGGGCTGCGAGTCCGCGCCGCCGCGGCCGTATCCGCTGTCATCGGGCCAGTCATTCATGCGGACCAGTGTGCAGGCCGCCTCCCGGGGGCCGACAGGGCGGGTGGGGAATCGGGGCGGCGCTGTTGCCAAGCTGATGCAAAGGGGACCAGGTCGGGACCCGGCATAAGGTGGAGGGCATGACAGATCAGGCCCAGCGCACGGACCGCCCGGAGACCGAAATTCCGGGCAAGCCCACCTCCGCGTCCCGCACCACGCTCAGCCACATCATGACCAGCCACGACACCAACCTCCTCGGCACGGTGCACGGCGGCGTGATCATGAAGCTGGTGGACGACGCGGCGGGCGCCGTCGCGGGCCGCCACTCGGGCGGGCCGGCCGTGACCGCGTCCATGGACGAGATGGCGTTCCTGGAGCCGGTACGCGTCGGTGACCTGCTGCATGTGAAGGCGCAGGTCAACTGGACCGGCCGGTCCTCCATGGAGGTCGGCGTGCGGGTCATGGCCGAGCGCTGGAACGAGTCCACCCCCGCCCAGCAGGTCGCCTCCGCCTACCTGGTCTTCGCCGCGGTCGACGCCGACGGCAAGCCGCGCCGCGTTCCGCCGGTCGTCCCCGAGACCGAGAAGGACAAGCGCCGCTACCAGGAGGCCCAGATCCGCCGCACCCACCGCCTGGCCCGCCGCCGCGCGATCCTGGACCTCCGGGAGCGCCGCGCCGCAGAGGGCTACGAGGACTGACGCCGGCACCCCTACGGGCCGCACCTCTACGGGCCGGCACCCCTACGGGCCGCACCTCTACGGGCCGGCACCCCTACGGGCAGACCACGCGGTCGCCCGTGACCGCCTCGAAGGCGCCGGTCGGCTTCTCCTCCGCCCGTACCGGAGCGACGCTCTTGTAGTCGAGACCCGCCACCACCCGCAGGGTCCCGCCCCGCCCCTTCACCGGCCGGAGCTCCGCGCCCGGCAGCGCCGCCGCCAGGGACTTCGCCGAGCGGTCCCAGCGCGGGTCGTACTCGACAAGCGTCCGCCGCACCTCCGGGCCCTCCCCGGTGCGCGGCGCCCGCGTCGTGTCGAAGCCGGTGGCCCGCAGGGCGTCGTCCACTCTGCGGCCCAGACCGTCCGTCCGCGTCCCGTTGTAGACCTGCACCCTGATCGTCTTCGGCGCCACGTCCACGATCGTCCCCCTCGGCCCGCCCTTCGCCTTCGTCTCCGCCGTCCTCGGCGGTGCGAGCGGCCGGTCGTCGCGCAGGGCCTGGAAGAGCCGCTGCGCCTTGGGCGCGTCCCACTTCACGGTCGAGCCGATCCCCTTCACCGGGAAGCTCACGTCCCCGAGCGGTACGGAGACGAACTCCGACGACGCCGGGTCGAAGCCCCGCATCGCCTTGGCGAGACCCAGCAGCTGATCCGTACCGAACCCCTGGTCCGCCCGCACCGAGCTGAGCACGGTCGTGGCGACCTCCCGGAAGCGGACCGGGTTCAGCAGCACCCCGCCGCTCGTCACCCGGTCGATCAGCGCCGCGAGGAACCGCTGCTGGCGCTGCATCCGGCCGATGTCCGCCGCCCCGTCGACATGGCGAGCGCGCACGTACTGCAGCGCCTGCCCGCCGTTCAGATGGTGCGACCCGGCCGCCAGGTCGAGCCCGGTGTACTTGTCCTTCATCGGGCGGGCCGTGCAGATCTCGACCCCGCCGACCGCGTCCACCGTCTTCATGAAGCTGGTGAAGTCGACCTCCAGATAGTGGTCGATCTTGACACCCGTCATGCTCTCGACGGTTCGGACCGTGAGCCCCGGCCCGCCCTCGGCGTACGCCGCGTTCAGCTTCACCGGGTGCGCCTCGTGCCGCTTCCCCGTGGTCGCGTCGACGTGCGCGGGCATCTCGGCGTACGAGTCACGCGGCAGGCTCACCACGCTCGCCCGCTCCCGGTCCTCGCTGATGTGCACGAGCATCACGGTGTCGGTGCAGTGACAGGGCGCCCCGCCCAGCCGGTACGCGCTGCGCTGCTGCCTGGTGAGGCTGTCGCGTCCGTCCGTGCCCACGAGCAGCAGGTTCATGCCGTGCCCGCCCCGGGGGCGGTTCTTCATGTCCTTGAACGGGTCGACCCGGTCGATGCCGGTGTCCAGGCCGGTGACCAGCGCGTGCCCGATCCCGCCGGCGCCCAGGACGAGCACGGACAGGGTCGTCGCCATCCGCATGCCCCACCGTGGTCGCGCGGCCCGTCTGACGCGGCGGGCTGCCGGTACGGGACGGGCGGCCGGGCGGCGGCGAGGCGCGCGGGGCGGTGTGGGCACCGGGGGACACCTCCGCGGGTGGGACAAGGGGACCGTGAGCACCGTAGGCCCATACGATCAGCGCAAGGGTGCGGCGGTCCGCGTGACGCGCTTCGTGTCCCCCGTTCGCGGTAACGTGGCCGACGATTCTGCTGTCTCCCGGGGGCGACCCCCGGACCCCCGAGGATTCCATGCAGCCCCCCGTCTCCGTGATCATGCCGGTTCTCAACGAGGAACGGCACCTGCGCAACTCGGTCCGTCACATCCTCGAGCAGGAGTACGACGGCGAGATGGAGGTGGTGATCGCGCTCGGCCCGTCCACGGACCGTACCGACGAGATCGCCGCCGAGCTCGTACGAGAAACCGCGTCTGACAGCCGCAAGCGGGTCCACACCGTGCCCAACCCCACAGGCCGCACGCCCGCCGCCCTCAACGCGGCGATCAAGGCCTCCCGCCACCCGATCGTGGTGCGGGTCGACGGTCACGGCATGCTGTCGCCGAACTACATCGCGACCGCCGTCCGCCTCCTTGAGGAGACGGGCGCGCAGAACGTCGGCGGCATCATGCACGCCGAGGGCGAGAACGACTGGGAGCACGCGGTCGCCGCCGCGATGACCTCGAAGATCGGCGTCGGCAACGCGGCCTTCCACACCGGCGGCGAGGCGGGCCCGGCCGAGACCGTGTACCTGGGTGTCTTCCGGCGCGAGGCGCTGGAGCAGCAGGACGGCTACAACGTCGAGTTCATCCGCGCCCAGGACTGGGAGCTGAACTTCCGGATCCGCGAGGCGGGCGGTCTGATCTGGTTCTCGCCCGAGCTGCGCGTCCAGTACCGCCCGCGGCCGAGCGTGCGCGCGCTGGCGAAGCAGTACAAGGACTACGGCCGTTGGCGCCATGTTGTGGCCCGCTACCACCAGGGCTCCATCAACCTGCGCTACCTCGCCCCGCCGACCGCCGTCTGCGCGATCGCGGCCGGCGTGGTGGTGGGCGCGGTCCTCACCCCGCTCGGCTTCCTGATCCCGGCCGGCTACCTGGCCGCGATCACCGCGGGCTCGCTCCCGGCGGGCAGGGGCCTCCCCCTGAAGGCCCGCCTCCAGATCCCGGTGGCCCTTGCGACGATGCACATGTCCTGGGGCTACGGCTTCCTG
Source organism: Streptomyces sp. NPDC057271 (assembly GCF_042668715.1). Taxonomy (NCBI): domain Bacteria; kingdom Bacillati; phylum Actinomycetota; class Actinomycetes; order Kitasatosporales; family Streptomycetaceae; genus Streptomyces; species Streptomyces sp. NPDC057271. Next base: position 169 of record NZ_JBHUYJ010000207.1, on the reverse strand, counting down.
ACGAGCCCGCGCGCGCTGGCGAAGAAGGTCATCGCGAGCCGCCGTCCGTCGGCGCCGACCGCGAAGGTCTGACGCTCCCGCCACGCACACGGCGACGGCCGGGTCCCCCTGAGGGGCCCGGCCGTCGCCTTGTGTGTCCGCCGTGTGTGTACGCCGTGTGTGTGGGAGC
>NZ_JBHUYJ010000206.1:0-5041 GCF_042668715.1 Streptomyces sp. NPDC057271 | reverse complement strand
CAGCCACGTGATCATTCTGGCCGTCCAGTGCCGCCCGGAACAGCGACCGGGCGGCACGTCACGACGGGGCGAACGTTGCCTGATGCGGCACTAGCGTGACGGATCATGACGAACTCGGCCCGGAACGGCGACAGTCGGCAGGACTGCGGCCGGCAGGGCGGCGCGGAGCCGCCGCGCACGTCGCCGCGAACTTTGCCGGGCACTTCGCAGGGCCTGGGGAAGGGCCTGGGGAAGGGCCCGGCGACGGGGCGGTCGGCAGGCCGGTCGCCGACGGACGCCGGGTCGGACGCCGGGTCGGGCCCCGGGTCGGGCCCCGAGGCCGGCTCGGAGCCGTTCCGGCCTCCTCTCCCGGCTCCCGCGGGCCTCACGGCCGGACGGCGGTCCCAGTGGGCAGCGGATAGGACGGCGGGGACCCGGGGATCGGGACGGCTGCTCGTCCGGGCGCCCGACGCGGGGCCGGGGCTCCCGTTCATCCAGTACCTCGGCCGCTGGATCCGCCTGTCCCTCGGCCTCGCACTCGGGGCCGGGACCGCCCTCCTGGAGCTCCTCGGCACCGTCGTCGGCGTCCTCGCGCTGCTGCCCGTACTCGCCTCGCCCCGCGGCCGCGCCGCCGTGCTGCGCCCCCTGACCGCGCCCGCGCACGCCCTCACCCGCCTGGAGCGGGCCCGCCTCGACCGCCTCCTCGGCGTCCGCCTCCCCGGGGTCCACGACGCGGCCGCCGCGCGCTATCTCGCCGCCCGCTGGCCGCTCGGCGTACTCGGCGCGGTCGTCCTCGGCTGCGGCGCGTACGGACTCGGGCTCGGCACCTTCGCCTTCTACGGCTGGCTGATCACCGACATCAAGCACCCCTGGCTCGTCGGCGCCAGCAGCGTCGGCGGGTTCTTCCTGCTCTTCCTCGCCGCGCAGGGAGCCCTCGGCGTCGTCGCCCTGGAGGACGGACTCGCCCGGCGCTTCGGACCCAGCCACGCCGACGCCCTGGAGGCCAGGATCGCCGAACTGGCCACCAGCCGCGCCGAGGTCATGGACGTCGTCCACGACGAGCGGCGCCGGATCGAGCGCGACCTCCACGACGGCGTCCAGCAGCGGCTCGTCGCCCTCGGCATGCTGATCGGCCGGGCGCGCCGGATCCGGGTCCGGGACCCGGAGGGCGCCGACGCCCTCCTGCTCCAGGCCCACGAGGAGAGCCGGCGCGCGCTGGCCGAACTGCGCGAGGTGGCCTGGCGGGTCTACCCGGCCGTGCTCGACGAGGGGGGTCTGCGCGCGGCTCTGGAGACGGTCGCGGAACGGGGCACGCTGCCCGTGGCGCTCGCGTACACCGTGGAGCGGCCGCTGCCGAGGTCCGTGGAGACGGTGGCGTACTTCCTCGTCTCGGAAGCGGTCACCAATGTGGTCAAGCACGCGGGCGCGAGCCGGATCGACGTACAGGTAACCCTGGAAGGTGCGAAGTTGAGTGTGCGGGTGACGGACGACGGGGCAGGTGGCGCGGACGCGTCCGGCAGCGGTCTGAGCGGGCTCGCGAGCCGGGTGGCGGCGCTGGACGGACGGTTCGCGGTGGAGAGCCCGGCGGGCGGGCCGACGGTCGTAGGGGCGGTCCTGCCGTGCGCGTGATCCTGGCGGAGGACTCGACACTGCTACGGGAAGGACTCGTACGGCTCCTGGCCGAGGAGGGCCACGAGGTGACGGCGGCGGTCGGCAACGCGGTCGAACTGCTCACGGCGGTACGGGCGGACCCGCCGGACGTGGTCGTGGCCGACGTACGGATGCCGCCGACGCACACGGACGAGGGGCTGCGGGCGGCCCTGGAGATCCGCCGCGAGTGGCCGGACGTCGGGGTGCTGGTCCTCTCGCAGTACGTGGAGCGGCGGTACGCCACCGAGCTGCTGACCGGCGACTCGGGGGCGGTGGGCTATCTGCTCAAGGACCGGGTGGCGCAGGTCGACGAGTTCCTGGACGCGCTGGAACGGGTGGGGGACGGGCGGACGGCGTTCGACCCGGAGGTCGTCCGCCGGCTGCTCGTCCGTACCACCCACACCGATCCGCTGGCGCGGCTGACGCCCCGGGAGCGCGAGGTGCTCGCGGCGATGGCGCAAGGGCACACGAACGCGGCGATCGCCGGGCAGCTGCACGTGTCGCAGAGCGCGGTGGAGAAACACATCAACGCGCTCTTCGACAAACTGGAACTGACGGGGCGCGGCGAGGGCTACAGCAGAAGGGTCCTCGCGGTGCTCCGCTACCTGGGCAGCTGAGCGGCGGCGCGGGCGCGGCCGGTCGGCCGCGGCGGGTCAGCCGCAGCAGCCCCCACCGCAGCACCCGCCGCCACCGCCCTGGGACGGGGCGGGTGCGGCAGACCCGCCCACGGCGACGGCCGAGAGCAGCTTGACGGTGTCGTCGTGCCCGGCGGGGCAGGCCGCGGGGGCGGAGGACTCGGCCATGGGGCGGCTGAGTTCGAAGGTGTCGCCACAGGTGCGGCAGCGGTACTCGTATCGAGGCATACGGACAGGCTAGCCGGAGTGGTGCCCGGCGCCCCGCTCCTCCCGGATCTGCTCGACGACGCGTGCGGCGGTGGCGCGGACGGCTTCGAGTTCGGTCAGGAAGTGCCAGTAGTCGGGGTGCCGGCCCTCCAGCGTGCCGACGGCCCGGTCGAGGCGCCCCACGGCGTCGTCGAGGGGGCGGGCGTGCCGGGGGTCGGGGGTGTTGCGCCCGGCCATGGCGAGGCGCTGGGCGTCGCGGACGGTGAAACGGGCACGGTCGATCTCGTGCTGGGGATCCTTGGCGACGGCGTCGAGGCGGCGGAGCCGGTCGCCGGCGGCGGAGACGGCCTCGTCGGTGGCGTTGAGCAGGGCGCGTGCGGTGGCGAGGAGGCTCGTCGCGTCGGGCCAGCGCTGTTCGTCGCGGGCCTTGGCCGCCTCTGCGAGCTTCTCCTCGGCCTTGCGGACGCCGTCGGCGGCCTGGGAGGGGACGTACTGGAGATCCTGCCAGCACGCGGCGGAGAAGCGGCGGCGGAGTTCGGAGAGGACCGGCTCGACGGTGCCGGCCCGGGTGGTGAGCGCCTCGGCGCGGGTACGGAGGGAGACGAGGCGCTTGTTCGTCTCGGCGGCCCGCTCGGGGAGGCGCTCGGCCTCGGTGCGGACGGCCTCGGCGTCCCGCATGACCTTGTCGGCGCGCTCGAGGGTGTCGGCGACGCCGTGGCGGCCGGCCCCTTCGTTGAGCCGGGTGAGGTCGGGCCCGAGTGCGGCGAGCCGGGCGGCGAGGTCGTCGGCGCGGAGCCCGGCGGCGCGGGCGGTGTCGAGAGCGGTGCTCGCGCTCCGGAGCGACTGTCGCGCCCGCTCGACGGCGGGAGCGAGCCGGGCGAGCTGGGTCTCGGCCGTGTCGAGGAGCGGCCCGAGCCCCTGCGTGAACCGGTCCAGCTCTCCCTTGACCCGTACGAGTTCGTCCTTGGCCCGGGTCAGCTCGGTGCGGGCCCGGTTGGCGGTGGCCGCGTCCAGCTCGTCCCGGTCCAGATCGTGCGCGTCGACGGCGGTGATGTAGGCGTGGCTGACCTCGTCGATCCGCCGGCCGAGGGCCGCGAAGCCGTCGACGGCGCGGCGGGCGCCGGGGGAGTCGTCCACGGCGGTGATCGTCTCGATGGAGATCCGCAGATCGCGCTGGGCCGTGTCGAGCTCGTAGAACGCGGCGGCGGCGTCGTCCTTGGCGGCCTGCGCCTCGGCCCGCTGGCTCTCCCCGCGCCCGCCGAACCAGCGCCGGTTGCCGCCGCCGGCGAAGGCGGAGGGAAGGAGGGCGACGGCGAGCAGCGGAAGCACGAGAGCAAGCCGCAAGCGCCCACCCGCGTCCCCCGACGCCGTACCCGCCCCGTTCTCCGCCCCCGTCACGGCGCTCGTCGAACCGCCCCTCGCGTGAGTCGCCGCCACGTCCCTCTCCCGTGCTGTGTCCGCCCTGCCCGGTCCGGTTCATTCTCCCACCAGGTAAGGACGAACACACGGGCCCGTCAGTTCGCGGTGCGGACGACGACTTCCCCGTTGTCGCTGCGGGCGGTCACGACGTGGGCGCTGCCCTTCCGCGTGGGCACGTCGATCCGGACCTCGCCGTTGTCGCTGCGCCCGTCGACGTCGTAGGTGGCGTCGGGCAGGGCGATGTCGACCTCCCCGTTGTCGCTGACGGCCTCCACATGCCGGGGGACGGCGCTCAGCGCGATGCGCACGGCCCCGTTGTCGGACCGGGCGACGACCCACTCGGACCGGGTGTCGCCCTCGACGACGACCTCCCCGTTGTCGCTGGTCAGATCGAGGGCCCCGGAGGAGCCCCGGACGATGACGGCGCCGTTGTCGGACCGGATCCTGAGATCGGTGTCGAACCCGTCGGCGGTCACCTGCCCGTTGTCGTCCTCCACGGTGACGGCGACACCGCGGGGCACCTGGACCCGGTGGAGGGAGTCACAGTCGCTGGCGACGGCCTCGCACTCGACGCGCAGGGTGAGCCGCCCGTCCCGAAGCCCCCAGACGGCCTCGGGCCCGCTCCCCATGAACACCCACCCGTCGACCTGCCGACTGACGCGCACGTCCTCGATGTCGGCGGGCACGATCTCGATCTCGGAGTTCTCGGCATCGACGACGAGCGAGTCCCCGGAGAAGGCGAAGGTCCTCTTCTCGACGGGAGCCCCCTCCACCTCGGCACTCCCACACCCGGCGACCCCGAGGGCTCCGAGGAGGACTCCACCGGAGACGAGAAGAGCACGAACGCGAAGACGACCGACCATGACGACCAAACCCCCAGGTGACACGCTGACTGACCCCTCACGCTACGGACCGCCGCCCCACCCGCACGATCCGGCGACCCACCCACGGATGGTGGGGCTATCCCCCGCAACCACCGGTTTGCGGGACCCACCCATGGTCCATGTACGCTGTTGCCTCACTCCACGGGTGCGTAGCTCAGGGGTAGAGCGCTGCTCTTACAAAGCAGATGTCGGCGGTTCGAAACCGTCCGCGCCCACTGTAAGAAGTGGCAGGTGAGAGCCTGTGGCGGCCCTTCAGTCGTGTTCGGC
>NZ_JBHUYJ010000205.1:0-5078 GCF_042668715.1 Streptomyces sp. NPDC057271 | reverse complement strand
GCGATCAGCACCAAGGGCCGGATGCACTTCATGGTCTTCACCGAGAGCTTCACCGCCGAGGTGATGTGCCGCTTCCTGGACCGGCTCGCCGGCCACTTCAACCACAAGGTCCATCTCGTGGTCGACGGGCATTGAATCGTTCCGGGTTCGGTAGGGACTCGATCATTTGAGAGGATCGAGTCATGGCACGTCCTATCTATTGGTGTGGGTCTGAACTGGTCACTCGTAAGATCGGCGAGGCCCAGGGGCCCGGGGTATGGCTGTCATGGCTGAGCCGCTGGATGGCTTAAAGGACATGGCCGCCCCGGACCCCGCGACGACTCGACCGCCAATTGGGAGACGCGACTCGATCGCTGCATAGGACAACGTCGGCGAGGTCGTCTGCTGGGTTGACGTAACGACGAGCTGGCGGAGGTGACCGTGCCCGAGATCTGGACCGGAGTGGACATCGGCAAGACGCACCACCACGCGATGGTGATCAACGCGGACGGCGAACGGCTGCTGTCCCGCCGCGTCCACAACGATGAGTCCGAGTTGTTGGAGCTGATCGGTGATGTCCTGGCGATATCCACCGACGCTCTGTGGGCGGTCGACCTCAACCACGGCGGCGCCGCCCTGCTGATCGGACTGCTGCTCTCGCACAACCAGCAGATGACCTACCTCACCGGCCTCGCCGTGCACCGGGCCTCCGCGTCCTACCGGGGCGAGGGCAAGACAGACGAGCGCGATGCCTTCGTCATCGCGGACCAGGCCCGCGTCCGCCGCGATCTGGGAGTGCTGCGGCCCGGTGACGAGCTGGCTGTCGATCTGCGCACGCTGACCACTCGCCGCCTGGACGTCGTCTTCGACCGCACCCGGCAGATCAACCGACAGCGTCCCCGTGACAGTCCTGTCCGCCCGGCCGGCGACAGCGTGCCCCACGCTACCGGCCGGAAGGAACATCATGGAGAGCCTCGAGCAGCCCAGGTCCGGGCATGTCGTGATCGGCGTCGACACGCACAAGCACGTCCACGTCGCAGCGGTGATGGACACGATCGGCGGGATCCTGGCCACCTTGACCATTCCCACCGATACCGGCGGCTTCCAGCAGCTGGCCAACTGGGCGGCCTCGTTCGGCAGAGTGCTGGCTTTCGGGGTCGAGGGCACCGGCTCCTACGGCGCCACGCTGACATCGTTTCTCCGCAGGAACGGTCACAAGGTGGTCGAGGCCGGCCGTCCGGACCGGCGACTGCGGCGCATGAACGGAAAGTCCGACACCCTGGACGCCGAGAACGCCGCCCGCGCCGTGCTCGCCGGGTTCGCGACCGCCACGCCGAAGACCGCCGACGGCGAAGCCGAGATGATCCGCCAGCTCAAAATCGCGCACGACCAGGCCGTTGAACAGCGCGCCGCGGCCATGGTCACGATGAAGGCAATACTGGTCCACGCCCCGGACACCCTGCGCCAAGAGACCGCGGGCAAGACGCAGATCAGCCTGGCACGGCACCTGGCAGCCCTACGTCCCCGCCGCCTGGAAGAACCCGAGGACGCACTGCGCCACACCCTGCGGACACTCGCCAAGCGATGGCAGTACCTGGACGCCGAGGCAAAGGAGCTGACGAAGATGATCGGCGGCCTGGTCCAGCGGGCCGCCCCGCAGCTGCTCGAGCCGTTCGGCATCGGAGCGGACACCGCCGCGGAGATCCTCGTCGTCGTCGGCGACAACCCCGAAAGGATCAAGTCCGAAGCAGCCCTCGCCAAGCTCGCGGGGATCGCGCCCGTTCCCACCGGCTCCGGCATCACCAGCGGCAGGCACCGCATCAACCACGGCGGCCACCGGCAGCTGAACGCCGCGATCTACAGAACCGTCATCGTCCGGATGCGATTCCACCAGCCCACGATCGACTACGTGGCACGCCGAACCGCTGAAGGCAAGACGAAACGCGAGATCATCCGCTGCCTCAAACGCTACGTCATCCGCGAGGTCTACCACCTGCTCCGACCCACCCCCCGGACAGCCTCTGCGGCGAGTTGACAACTATAGGAGCGTCAACGCGCTGATGGAGTCCACGCTCGGTCTCTTCAAAACCCAAGTGATCAAGCCGCAGCGGCCCTGGCGATCCCTCGCCCAGGTCGAGCTGGCCACCGCCGAATGGACCGACTGGTACAACCACACCCGGCTCCACGGTGAGATAGGGCATATCCCGCCCGCCGAATACGAAGCCAACCACTACCTGGGCACCACAAAAGCCCAGGTCACAACCAACATCTGAGATCTCTACCGAACCCGGAACGGTTCAGATGCCTGGGCGGAGGAGTAACCCAGCAGCCAGTTGGGCGCCACCTCAAAGCCCGGCCCTTCAGGGCCGGGTCAAGTTGACACGACGTCATGCTCTGTTGAGCGACAGCAGACCCGGGGAAAGCGCGTCGACCGGTGGCCGGGCCGCCTGGCTCCGTGGAAGAGCGCACGTGGCGGCCGGCTACCGGCCGACGGCTAACGAGCCTCTGGGCTCGCTATGGTGGGCTCGGCTGAGCGAGCCTGGGATTCAGCGATCTGGCTCGCCTGGACTCCTCTACTCCGAACGGCTCCGAGGTTGGAGTCGTCCGGTGGTCAGAACTGCAGCTTGAAGTTGAGGATCTTTCCGGTAGAGCCTGTGGCGGTGTCGTAGACACGAAGCGACCACGTGCCGTTGGGGGGAACGTCGGTTGCGACGAGAGGAACGTTGGCGAGCGTGAGGTCAGCTCCGGTGCTGGTGTTGGGGCTGTAGAGCCGCCAGGACTTGCCGTTCGGTGCGAACAGGTCGACCTGCAGCTGACCCCGGCTCGGGTGCTGGATGGATGCCGACACCCTCAGATACGTGCCCATCGCCGTCCCCGGATCTGCCTGGTCCGAGACCGACAGCTGGGAGAACGCGGTGCCGCCGTCGGGAATGCTGACGGGGGTGTATCTGACGTAGTGACCACCCGTGTGCAGCATGCGCGCTGCGTTGGCGGAAGGCTCACTTGTGATGGCGTTCGGGGTCGCCTCGGAGAGCAGTGCGGTCCTCAGGAGGCTCGGGGTCGAGAGCGATCCCCGCTGGCGGCCGAGCTCGGCAACCTGTCCTGCTACCAGGGGAGTCGCGTATGAGGTACCACCGCCGCTGGTGACGGCGGTGTCGCTGCCGTTGGACGCGGAGGTGGCCGAGCCCGGAGCGTACAGATTCACGCAGCTGCCGTAGTTGGAGTAGTTGGCGCGAGTGTCGCTTCCGGCCGCGGTCGCGGCGACGGTGATGGTCGACTTCAGGCGGGAAACAGCCTTCGTGCAGGCGTCCTTGTTGTCGTTGCCCGCCGCGACGACCCAGGTGAATCCGGCCCCGACGGACCGGTTCACCGCTTCTTCGATCAGATCGCCGACGGCACCTATGTTGAATCCGTAGGAGAAGTTGACGATGGCCCGAGGGTCGCCGTTCTCCGTGATCCAATTGACCGCCTCGACAGTGTCGGCTCCCGTCGCACGTCCGTCGCACTGGCCGATGCGTACGGCCTTGACCGCTGCGCCGCGTGCCACACCATGGGTGTCGCCTGCGGCGAGGCCGGCGACGAAGGTGCCGTGGCCGTGGCAGTCCATGCCGTAACCAGCGGACCCTTCAGGAAGGGTCGCGTCGAAGGCCACGCTGGCCCTGCCGCCGAAGATCTCGTGGGTGGTGCGCAGTCCCGTATCGACAACGTAAATGGTTCTTCCACGGCCGATGTTCGTGCTGTCGCCGTTGTACTTGCCGTCCAGCGGGTAGACGCGCTCGTCGATCCGGTCGAGATGGGCAGGTGCGCTGGGCTGAACGTCGGCCGTGTGGCCGTACTCGTCCTGTACAACCCTGTCGACGCCGGGTTCGGCGGCGAGTCTGCGGGCGTTCGCCTCGCTCATCCTGGCCGAGAAGCCCACGAGGCTGCCCTTGAAGACCTTTCCGGCGCGGCCGTGGTACTTCTTCGCGAGCTTGGCGGTCTTTCCTTCGAGACCCTTGATCGAGGTCCCGTTCTTCATGATGACGATGTACGAGTCCGGTACGGCGGTGGCTGCGGATGCCGGCCGGAAGTCACCGGCGTCCTGCGTCGACGGGGCTGCCGCGACGAGGCCGGTGGTCAGAAGGCCGGCGCAGACCAGTGCCGCTGAGCCCCGGGTCAGACGGGCGGAGGCCCTTCGCGGGGTAGTGGACGAATTCACGGTTGATGCCCTTTCAGTGATGCGTGCGCTGTGCCGTTCGCGCCTGCGGGTCGGGGAATCCGAGCCGCAGGCTGTCACACAGCGGCTACCAATCAGTACGGATCGCTGGGAGAGGGCGGATCGAGCTCTGCGTGACAGCCACGTCACAGAGATGTCCGAGAATCGCAACGAGGCCTTTCGTGCAGACAGTTGTTCACCGAGAGAGCGCCCGGCTGGCGTCATTGACCGACCCCGTCCCGTCCATGGCTACGAGGCTCGTCTGGATCGGAGCTTCGGACGGCCTTTGTGCCGGATGCGCCATGGCGCACGCTCAACTTTTCGATTCCCGCAGAGTGTTCGCACCGCAGTGGTACGTGATGGCCCCACCACAGGCCCGGCGGATGGGGTGCCTGATGGGCAGCGCGGTGGCCGGCAGGGCTGCCTGGCCGTTCCGGTGTGCGGGGGTGGGGCCGTCAGGCGGCCTTACGCTCGTTGGCTTCGTAGGTGGCAACGGGGTTCTGGCACAGATCTTGGGGAGTCGTCGCGGAGGGTGACGACGGCAAGCGGCCGGCGGCTCCCGACTTCGTACGGCGGGACTTCACCACGGACGCTCCGGACCAGGTGTGTGCGGCGACATGACCGAGATCACCACCGGTGAGGGCAAGCTCTACCTGGCCACCGTCATCGACCTGTTCTCGCGCCGGCTGCTCGGCTACGCGATGGGCGCACGCCATGACGCCCGAGCTGGTCGTGGCGTCCTTGAACATGGCAGCGGCCACCCGCGGCGGTGACGTGAAGGGCGTGATCTTCCATTCCGACCGCGCCTGCCAGGGCGGATTCAACTGGTCGTCGCAACACCTTGATTTCGGAGGTGTTCAAGATCGCTACGGAGGACTGGAGCCGGAAGACCGGCGATGTGCCC